>NZ_JBHUAD010000002.1:0-55768 GCF_042789955.1 Oerskovia sp. NPDC056781 | reverse complement strand
CCTCATGGCGGGACCGGACGAACCAGCGACGCCACGACAGTGACGCCGTCGGCCCGCCTCATGGCGGGACCGGACGAACCAGCGACGCCACGCGCGCGACGCCGCCGGCTCGTCCCAGCGCGAGGCCGCCGGGGAGGTCAGCGGCGCGAACGCAGCGCCGCGTCGACCGCCGGGTCGCCCAGGTTGCCGAGCCACTCGAGCAGCGCGGGGTACGTCGACGGGTTCGCCGCGACCTGGGGCCGCAGGTGCGGTGCCTCCTGGACGATCTGCGCGAGCACCTCGAGCGGGGTGGACGGGTCCAGGGCCTGAGCGGCGCTGAACCCCACCGGCTGCGGGTCCTGGTACGGGGGCAGGACCGCGGTGTCCCCCACGGGCTGTGCGGCGTAGCCGGGACGGGCCGCGTAGCCCGAGCGTTCGGGCACGACCGGTTGCACGGGGTGCGACGACGAGCCGCCCTGGGCCGGCAGGACCTGCGTCGGCTGGTACTGCTCGACCGGGCGGGCGGGCTGCGGCTGGGGGTCCTGCCGGACGGGCTGCGTCGGCTCCTGACTCGGCTGGTAGCGGACCTGCTGCACGGGCTGAGCCTGCTGCGGCTGGGCCTGCGCCGGCGTCTGGGCGGGCGTCGGACGCGACGACGGTGCCGCGACCGGATCGGGCTCGTGCTCACCGGCCTCGGGACCGTAGCCGTCCGGGCCGGTCGCATAGCTGCCGCTGCCGTACGGACCCGCGACGGGCTCCCGCACGGGCTTGGGGCGCGCAGGGCGCGGTGCGGGCGGCTGCCAGACGTACGCGCTCGGCGCGGCGTCCGACCCGACGGGCGACGCGGGCCGGTTCTCCGCGAAGTGGGTCCTGACCTCTGCCGGCACCGTGAGGGCGAACACCACGAGGAGCGGCAGTCCGTAGGCCAGCAGCAGGAGCGAGGTCCCAAAGCCTGTACCGGGCTGGTTCGTCGCGACGATCAGAAGGACGATGCCGAGGATCGCGACGACGCCCGCCGCACCCAGGGCGAGCGTCCGCCCGGCCACCGCGTCACGCGCGAGCGACCGACGGGCCACGAACGCGGCGCCCGCGGCGAGCAGCCCGAACACGATCGACAGGATCAGGATCGAGCCCCGACCGCCGTCTGCGAGGGTGAGGACACCGGACAACGCGGTCCCGACGGCGACCACCACGACGAGGTCGAGCGCGTGCACCGCGACCCCGACCCAGGTCGAGACGGGCGACGTCGACGAGGCGGTGGTGCGGGCGAGGGCGGGCGAGGCCGCGACCGCTGCCGCGGCCGGGACCAGCAGCAGCCCGAACTGCCCGAGCGCGAAGGAGTCGAAGCTGACCAGCAGGTTGCTGGTGTTGAGCACGAACAGCACCACGAGAGCGACACCCAGCCCGACGAGCACCAGGCGCCAGGCCTCGTCACGCCGCAGGATCCCCCACACCGGCCACCCGACGAGCGCCACGGTCACGGCCCCGGCGACGAGGAACCGGAGCACCAGCAGGACGGGAACCCCCAGGGAGAAGGTGAGGAGGAAGGCGACGAGCGCACCGACGACCGCCACACCGGCGATCACCGTCAGCACGAGCGACCAGAGCCGCGACACCGCCGCGTCCTGCTCGACCGGGCCGAGCTCGGCCTGCCGCGGCTGTGCCGCCAGGAGCGCCCCCGCGAGGCCGAGCGAGAGCGCCGTACCGACGCCGCCCCACCCGTTGTCGACCGACCGGTTCACCAGGTCCAGGACGATGTAGACCGCGGCCAGGAGCACGTACGGGGCGTTCGCGACCAGACGCGCGAGGCGGGTCGTGTGCACCGTCCACGTCGTCGGCAGGGCACCGGTCCGCGCCAGGTACGGGAGGGCGAGCGAGAGGAGCGAGACGACCGTGACGAGGATGACCTCGACCTTGTCCGACGCCTTGTGCCCGGCGTCCCACGGCATGGTGAGCGAGACGAACAGGAGCAGCGCCGCCACGCCGTCCCGCACGTAGTCGCTCACGGGGATACCGACGAACGGGTTGCTCCCGGCAGCCGGTCCCGGCTTCTGCTCGGCACCACCCGCGGGCTCGGCGGACACGTTCACGGGCCCGTCCGACGACGGGGCCTTCCGGGCCCCTCCGGCGGGAGTGCGTGGCTGCTGATCGGGGCCGGGCCCAGGGTCGGTCTCGTTGGTCATCGCGTTCTCCCTACAGATCACCCCGGGCTCGGTGTCGGTCGAGCGCCGGATCAGGCCACGACGGCCCCGTCAGTTTCTACCGGTAGATCACCGATGGCTCAAGTCTCCCACTCTGTACCTGCGCGTCCCACGACCCAGACGTACGACCTCGGTCCTCGTCACGGCGAACAGCACCCCCTGCGCGGAGACGACCTCCCGGTACTCCCCGTCGAGGGTCCTGCGCCACTCGGTGCGGCCGTCGAAGAGACTCACGGACACGACGCTCGTCGAGGCACCGTCCGTCCCGCCGAGCTCGTCGCCGACCGTCGCGAGCAGCACCGAGTCCCCGTCGGTGAACACCCGGACGATCTCCGTGGGCAACCACCGCTGCCACACCTCGCGGCCCGTCCTGGTCTCGAGCGCCAGCAGCCGCGATCCCGACTCCATCACGACGACGTCGTCGGTCTGGAGCCAGAGCACCTCGGGCCACTCCTCCCGGTGCCACAGGCGGTGCCCCGTGGTCGCGTCGTAGCCCGTGAACCCGGGCATCCGGACCACGAGCACCTGGGGCGGGCCGCCGTCGGTGACCTGGGGCACGAACGGCTCCCCGGCCACGCTGAACCTCTTCCGACCGTCCGGCCCGACCACGTCCACGCGGTCCTCCTGCCCGGTCCGGCGGTCGTCGACCACCCTGGCCGACGAGCCTCCCGGGAGGCCGCGCTCCCGCAACCATCCGCGTGCCTGCGCGCTGGAGAACTCTGCCGACGAGTCCCCCGCAGCGTCGAAGGTCTCCGAGACGTCGCCGGAACGGACGTGCAGCAGACCGCGCGCCACGACCATGCCGACGTCCGCGACGGGTGCGTCCGCCGTGGAGGTCCCTTCGGCCCCTGCGGACCCGACCGCGTCCACGGGAGCCGGCGCCACGCCGACGGTGCGGACCCGCTCGACGGCACCGTCGAGCGCGCCCTCCCAGGTCACGACGACGCCGTCCGCCCCACGAGCAGCGGTCGCGACGCGCCCTCCCGCGAGCGGTGTGGCCGCCTCGACGCCGTCGGTCAGCACCCGTGACCCGACGACCCGCCCGGTCCGGTCCAGGACCGACACGAGGAACGGGAACCCGTCGTCGTTCCGACCGGCCCCGACCGACGCGCCCCGGTCCGTGACGCACACGAGCGGCGAACCCTGGACGGCAGGGTCGAGGAGATCTGGCCCGCACGTCGTGGGCCCGGACGGCAGGTGGGCGGTCCACAGCTCGTCGCCCGTGGTGATGTCCCGGGCCGTCACCGTGCCCTCCGCTCCGGTGAGCACCACCTGCCCGTCGACGGCCGCGGGAAGCCCGTCCCCCGTCGAGGCCCGCCACAGGCTCGCAGGCTCGGAGGCGACGGGCCAGAGCCCTCCGGCCTGCGCGGCCACCCGGTCGGCGCGAGCCCGCTCCAGGACCGCCCCGACCGCGAGCGAGGCGCCTGCACCACCGGCCACGAGGACGACGGCGAGGACCACGCGGACCGGCCGGCCCCTCGTCCTGCCGCGCGCGCCGGGTGCGTCCTCTCCCCCCGACATCCGCCCGGCGCCGACCGACGACGAGCCTGCCCCTGCCCTTCCGGCAGCGGTGCCTCCCGGGTGCGCTCCGCCGCTCCCCGTCGTCCGTCCGGTGGCCCCCGCCGGCCCCGCGTCGAAGTCGTCGTCGAGCTCGGCCACCTCGACCAGCTCGACGGCGTGGGCATCATGCTCACGACGTCGTGGAGCCACCTCTCCACGGTAGTCCCGATGGGTCGACCGGGCCGGGCGGGGCGGGGTGCCGCCACCTCGGCGGTGCGCCACGACATGGCGCCGGGCCGTCCGCGCGACCTGGAGCTCCGGCGGGCCGTCAGCCGATGCCCAGCAGCGTGCCGTCGTCGGTCGCGACGACGAGCGTCCCACGCGCGCTGGCCCCCCACACGAAGAGATCGGTGAGGTCGCTCGACCACAGTTCCTGCCCGGAGTCCACGGAGACAGCCGTGATCCGGGTCCCGCCCCCCGCGCTCGTCCCCACGAGGTACAGGTCCGTCCCGTCGGTGTACGCCGACGAGTAGGCCAGGAGGTCGGAGGACTCCCACAACCGTCTCCCGGAGCCCAGGTCCACCGCCCGCAGCCGACCTGCCTCAGACAGGATCCCGACCTCGCCCACCTGGGCGACCGGGGCACTGACCCCGTCGGCGCTCCACCGGGTCCGTCCGGTCGCCGCGTCGAGGGCGGTCGTGCGCGGCGGCTCGATGTTCCCGGACTCGTCCATGACACCGCCGCCCTCGGTGACGAGGAACACCCGCGACGGTCCTCCGTCCGTCACGGCGAACTCCTGGACGGTGCCCCGGGTGCGGAAGAGCTCCGCCCCGCCGGGATCGAGGACGGTCGAGGCGCCGTCGGGATGCTGGACGACGGCGAGCCCGTCCCGCAACGGGCTGGTCCACGAGTCCTCGGCCTCGTCCACGGTCCGGCCCTGCGCGTCCAGCGTCACGAGGCGGCCCGCGACCGCGACCATGAGCACCGACCCTCCGTCCTGCAGGCCCAGGTAGTCCTCACCCGGCCCGTTCCCTCGGTCCTCGTCGATCTCCCGCGACCACCGCAGCTCACCGGTGGCGAGGTCCTCCAGGTCGACGACCACGTGCCCGTCGTCCCCCCACCTGACCGAGGCGACGCCGTCGTCGAAGACGGCCGCCCCCTGCGTCCCCTCGCGGAACGTGCGGGAGCCCGTGACCTCCCCGGTCGCGGCGACCATGACGTCGATGCGCACCGGGAGCGACTGCTCGAACGTCGCCCCGTCCGTGGGGACCGACCGGAGCTCGAACGTCGTGCAGACCAACGGGTCCTCCTGCTCCGCCCGCGTCCCGGTGCCGGTGCACCCGGTCGTGACCCGCGCCGTGTCCGACTCCGGCCGGGGCGCACCGCGCCACAGCTCCCGCCCGGTCGTCGGGTCGTACCCGACCGCAGGGCTACCGGGTACGACGAGCGTCCCGTCCACCACGACAGGTGACAACCACCAGCCCGAGTCGTCGTCGCCCGAGGCCCCCGGTTCGATCCGCCACCGGACTCCCACCTCCGGGCCCAGCGGTCTGATCCCCCCGGCGGCGACCACCCGCTCGACGCGCGCAGACTCGTTCATCTCGCCACGGACGACCCCTCCGACGGCGAGCAGGGCGACGACCGACACCCCTGCCCCCACGAGGAGGCGTGCCCTGCGCGACCACCTTCGACGGGCGGGCCGCTCGTCGACGCGCGGTTCGTCACCGGCGCCGACCTGCGGCACCCGGCCGACGCCCGCCCCCTGGACGGGCGCCGCACCGTCGGGCACCTCGCCGTGCGACCGCGGGCCGGGCCCGTCCGGCCCGCTCTGGTCCTCGTCGGTCTCCTCGATCACGAAGACGCGCACGCTCGACCTGACCGTGCCCCGCGAACGTCGTCCCATGGGACGACCCTAAGCGCCGGGACGACCCCAGGCGCCGACGACCGAGAATCAGATGCCGAGCTGGTACACGCCCCAGTAGGCGAGCGTCACGAGCAGGATCGTCGACCCCGCGACGGTCGCCCACAGCGTCGTGCGGGCGCCGACGCCGGTCGCCGGGCGCACGACGACGCCCCCGCCCGAGGCGTCGACCGCCTTGCGCGCCGTCCGCAGGTCCGACAGACGGTTGATGATGAGCGCCGCCGCGACGACGGTCGCCAGGCCCAGCAGACGCACCGCGACCCAACCGCCCTGGACCACCCACGCGTCCGTCCGGTAGTCGAGCGCGAGCCTCGCGACCGAGACCAGATAGACGACGAGGCCCACCATGGTCGCGACGGACCCGGCCGCAAGACCGACGAGCGGCCAGCGAAGACCCGCGGCGAGCCGTCCTGCCGGACGCGGCGTGCGGCGCAGCCGGCGTGCCACGCCCGTCACGAGCCACACGAGCGGACCGACCACGAGGAGCGCACCACCCACGATCACGAACCCGATGACGATGTCACCGTTCCCGTACCACCGAGGGTTGGGCACGGCGGACGCGAGATAGAGCTGGTTCGGCTGGCCGCCCGCCACGGTCGGGACGGCACCCGCCGTGCCCATGAGCCCCTGGACCCACGCCGAGACGTCGCGCGCGAACTCCGGCACGAGGACGTCGTCGATCTTGATCCCGTGGTTCGCACCCTCGTAGTAGCGCACCGTCACGTCGTGGTTCCCGTTCGCACCGGCCTCCGCGATGATGCGCAGCGCCCCCTGCTCGACCGGCATCGACGGGTCCGCCGTGCCGTAGACCACGAGGGTCGGCACGTCGAGGCGCGCGAGGTAGGGCGTGACGTCGAAGTCGGCGTACTCGAACCCTCCCCCCGGCATCTCCATGCCCACGGCTCGTGGGATCGCCCGGAAGACTCCCTGCGGCACCCCCGTGTTGCGCAGGTAGGAGTCGACCGCGAAGCCCGCCTGCTGGCGTGGCGGCACCACGGGTGCCGAGACCATGACCAGGAAGGACACGTCGGGATCCTGGTCCACCAGGACCGGTGCGATCCACGTGCCCTCCGACTCGGCGTACAGCCCGACCCGGTCAGGGTCCACCGAGGGCCGGGTCCGCAGGAGGTCCACCGAGTGCTGGTAGTCGGCCGCCATGCCGACGTAGTCGCGGTGCCGGGTCGTGTACGTGTCGAGCCGCTTGGAGGGCACGAGCGTCACGACGCCGGCGCTCGCCATCTCGGTCGCGACGTCGACGAACGCCTCGTCCGCCGCTCCCGTCCCGGCACCGTGGAGGAACACCACCGCGGGGCGCCCCTCGGGGGCGTCGACCGGCTCGCGCACGATCCCGTCGACGCTCGTCCCGTCGAGCCTGATGACGACCGGGGTCTCCGTGACCTCGTAGGTCCCCACCGGCTGGACGTCGGGCCCCTGACCGCCGATCGTCGTGTCCGACGTCGTGGGTTCGAGATGGTCGGTGACCGGCACGGGCGACCACTGGGGTCCGGTGACGGCCCCCACCAGGGCCAGGCCGATCGCGAGGGCGGCGCTCGTCGCCGCGGTACGGAAGATCACGACGGCATCGTCTCGCGCGAGCGGGGCCACCCGCCCTGGGAACGGCCCGACGTCGGACGGGGGTACACCCTAGAACCCGAGCCGGCGCAGCTGCTTGGGGTCGCGCTGCCAGTCCTTGGCGACCTTGACGTGCAGGTCGAGGTACACGCGCGCGCCCAGCAGCGCCTCGATGCCCTTGCGGGCCTCGGTCCCGACGTGGCGCAGGCGCGAGCCGCCGCGCCCGATGATGATCGCCTTCTGGCTGTCACGCTCCACGAAGAGGTTGACCCGCACGTCCAGGAGCGGCGGCCGGCCGGTCTCCGGGTTCCCCGACCCCTCGCGCGGCACGATCTCGTCGACGACCACGGCAAGGCTGTGCGGGAGCTCGTCGCGCACGCCCTCCAGGGCCGCCTCGCGGACGAGCTCGGCGACCATCACGGCCTCGGGCTCGTCGGTCAGCTCGCCGCCGGGGTACAGCTCGGGGCCCGGCGGCAGGTGCTTGATCAGCACCTCCTCCAGGGTCTCGACCTGGAAACCGTCCTTGGCCGAGACCGGCACGATGTCCTGCCACTCGCCGAGCTGGTCCACCGCGAGGAGGTGCTTCGTCAGGGTCTCGCGGTCGACGAGGTCGGCCTTGGTCACGACGGCCACGACCGGGGTCGGACGGCGGCCCTTCATGAGCTCCGCGAGCTGGGCCGCGATGTACTTGTCCCCCGGCCCCACCTTCTGGTCCGCCGGGAGGCAGAACGCGATGACGTCGACCTGGGCGAGGGTCTCACGGACCAGGTCGTTGAGCCGCTCGCCGAGGAGCGTACGCGGACGGTGCAGCCCGGGCGTGTCCACGAGGATGAGCTGTGCGTCGGGACGGTGCACGATGCCACGGATCGTGTGGCGGGTCGTCTGCGGTCGCCCGGAGGTGATCGCGACCTTCTGCCCGACCAGGGCGTTCGTGAGCGTGGACTTGCCCGCGTTGGGCCGTCCGACGAAGCACGCGAAGCCGGCCTTGTGCTCTGCTGCTGCGTGGTCGTTCTGGGTCACCGGTGTGCTTCTCTCTCGTTCGACTCTCCCGCTCGACGCGGGGTGTCACTGGTCCGCCCGGCACGCTCGGCGCGCTCGGGGGTCGACTGGTGGTCTCGGTGGCCGCGCTCGCGCGGCTCGGTGCGCTCGCGCACCTCGTTGCTCGACGACGCCCCCGGGTCGTCCGGGTCCTCGCGGTCGGCGACGACGGCGCACACGAGCACGGTCGCGAGCTGCTTGCGGCGCCCCTCGACGCGTTCACCCGTCATGTGCACGCCCTGGGCCTCCGCGGCCGACCCCGGCAGCGGGACCTTGCCGAGCGCCTTGGACAGCAGGCCCCCGACGGTGTCGACGTCGTCGTCCTCGATGTCGCGGTCGAAGAGCTCTCCGAGCTCGTCGAGCGACAGGCGGGCGGGCACCCGGAAGGTCCCGTCCCCCAGGTCCTCGACCTCGGGGCCGGACCGGTCGTGCTCGTCGGTCAGCTCTCCGACGATCTCCTCGAGAGCGTCCTCGATCGTCACGAGGCCCGCGACGCCGCCGTACTCGTCGACCACCATCGCGATGTGCGACGCCGAGGCCTGCATCTCGCGCAGGAGGTCGTCGACCGGCTTGGACTCCGGCACGAAGATCGCCGGGCGGGCGACGTCCTCGACGCGGCGCGACGCCGCCTCGGGCGAGGCGTGCACGACCTTGACGACGTCCTTGAAGTAGACGACGCCCACGAGGTCGTCGACCGACGTCCCCGTGACCGGCAGCCGCGAGAACCCGGAGCGCAGGAACAGGGCCAGCGCCTTGGACAGGGGCGTCGACGCCGGGGTCGTGATCATGTCGGTGCGGGGCACCATGACCTCACGGGTGAGGGTGTCACCGAGCTCGAAGACGGAGCGGATCATCTCGCGCTCCTCCTCCTCGATGATCTCGGACTCGTTGACGCGGTCGACCATGTCCCGCAGCTCACGCTCGTACGGCCCGTCGGCCTCGTCGCGCGAGGCCGTGACCCGCACCAGCCAGCCCGTCAGGGCGACCGCGGGGGTCAGGATCCCCGACAGTGCCACGAGCACCCGCACCGGGCGCTGGCGCCCGAGGGCGCGCGGCGCGACCCGGGCGAAGCCCAGCGCGACGAGGACCGAGAACAGCAGGGCCGCGAGCAGCGCCTGCCACCAGTCGTCGAGCCACGCCAGGACGAGCAGCGTCACGCAGGCGGCCGCCAGCATCTCGGCGACGACGCGCAGGAACGCGAGCGACGCCGCAGTGTGCGGAGGGTCCTCGGCCAGCGCCTGGACCCTGCGCACCCGGACCACGCGCGGCGGCAGCGGGCCACCCGCACCACCGCCGTTCGTGCCGGTGGTGGCGCCCTCGACCTCCGCGGCCGCCTCGCCCACCGCGGCCCGCGTGACACGCATGACCGCCGCCTCGCCCGCGCCGAGCGCCCCCGCGAGGACGACTCCGACGACCGCGAGGACCAGCAGCAGCGCGACGGGGACCTCGGTCATCGGCTGGCGAGGAAGGTCAGGAGCAGCTTGCGCTGCAGCGCGAACATCTCCTTCTCCTCCTCGGGCTCGGCATGGTCGTAGCCGAGCAGGTGGAGGATGCCGTGCGTCGTGAGCAGGAGCATCTCCTCGGCCGTCGAGTGGCCGGCCGTGACCGCCTGCTGCGCGGCGACCTCGGGGCACAGCACGATGTCGCCCAGCTCGCCCGCAGGGGTCACGTCCCCGTCGCGCCCGGGACGGAGCTCGTCCATGGGGAACGACAGGACGTCCGTGGGGCCAGGCTCGTCCATCCAGCGCACGTGCAGCTCGGCCATGACGTCGGACTCGACGAACCGGATGCCGAGCTCGCTCTGGGGGTGGACGTGCATCGCGTCCAGGACGTAGCGCGCGAGGGCCGCGAACTCCGCCTCGTCGACCTCGTAGCCGGACTCGTTGTTGATCTCGACGCTCATCAGCGTGCCCCTTGCTCTCGTTGGTCTCGGGTGTCTCGTGGGCGCTCGCGGCGTGCCGTGCCGCCGCGCCCGGCGCCGTGCGCGTGACCTCCGCCGTCGCGCGCCGGACGCGCGGTGCTCACGTCCCAGCGCGCATAGGCGTCGATGATGTCGCTCACGAGGCGGTGCCGCACGACGTCCGTGGAGGTCAGCCGGCAGAACTCGACGTCGTCGACCCCGGTCAGGACGTCCTCGATGACCCGCAGCCCCGACGGCGTCCCACCCGGCAGGTCGACCTGCGTCACGTCGCCCGTGATGACCATCTTGGAACCGAAGCCGAGGCGGGTCAGGAACATCTTCATCTGCTCGGTCGAGGTGTTCTGCGCCTCGTCGAGGATGATGAACGCGTCGTTGAGCGTGCGACCGCGCATGTATGCCAGCGGCGCGACCTCGATGGTCCCGGCCTCGATGAGCTTGGGGATCGACTCGGGGTCGATCATGTCGTGCAGCGCGTCGTACAGGGGGCGCAGGTACGGGTCGATCTTCTCGGAGAGCGAGCCGGGCAGGAACCCGAGACGCTCCCCCGCCTCGACGGCCGGGCGGGTCAGCACGATCCGGCTGACCTGCTTGGCCTGGAGCGCCTGGACGGCCTTGGCCATCGCGAGGTACGTCTTGCCCGTGCCGGCGGGACCTATCCCGAACGTCACGGTGCTCGCGTCGATCGCGTCGACGTAGCGCTTCTGCCCGACCGTCTTGGGACGGATGGTCCGGCCGCGGCTCGAGAGGATGTTGAACGTCAGGACCTCGGCCGGGCGGGTCGCGGTCGCCGCGGTGAGCATCGCCACCGAACGCGTCACGACGTCGGGCGTGAGACGGGTACCGGACTCGACGACCTCGACGAGCTCGTCGAGCAGCCGGGAGGCGAGCGCGACGTCGCCGACGGGGCCGGTGACCGCGATCTCGTTCCCGCGGGCGTGGACGTCGATCGTGGGGAACCCGGACTCGATCGCTCGCAGGACCACGTCACCGCTGCCGAGCAGGTCCACCATCGGCACGTGGGGCGGTACGACGATACGGTGCTCGACCCGGGTCCCGGAGGGGTGCGCGGCCGCTGGGCCGTCCGGTGCGGGTGGTGTCGAAGATGGCATGAGCCGGCTTGCGCCGAGGCACTCCTTCAGCAGGTCGGGTGGTTCGTGGTGCGTCCATGATATCGAGCGTGCTCGCGCGGGTCAGGGCGAATACCGGGCGCACCGGGCGGCCCGCAGGACCGGGCGGACGAGCGTCCTTGCGGTCAGGCCGGGTTCCACCCCAGCGCGGTCCCGCCGATGACGTGCCCGTGGACGTGGAAGACGCTCTGCCCGGCGCGCGGCCCCGAGTTGAAGATGAGCCGGAACTGCCCGTCGGCCTGCTCGCTCGCGACCTCGTCGGCCAGGGCGACGACCCCCGCGAGGAGGTCCGGGTCGGCGGCGGCGAGCTGCGCGATGTCGCCGTGGTGCGCACGAGGCACCACGAGGACGTGGAGCGGGGCCTGCGGGTTGATGTCCTTGAACGCCACGGCCTGGTCCGTGGTCGCCACGACCGTCGCGGGGATCTCTCCTGCGACGATCTTGCAGAACAGGCAGTCCGGGTCGGTCGGGCGCGAGGTGTCGTTGCTGGTCATGACGGCAGGCTACCCCCGGCTCGCCGGCACGGCCCGGGAGGCAGGTCGTGCGTCGGCACCACGCGCGAGGTCACCGCTCGTCGTCCGCCCCGCCCCACCGGCCGAGCCGCTGGACGAGCATCGCGATCGCGACCGGGCCTGCCGTCGAGGTCCGCAGCACGTGCGGGCCGAGGCGCGCGGTGCGCGCGCCGGCACCGGTCAGCGCTTCGACCTCCTTCTCGGAGATCCCACCCTCCGGCCCGACGACGACGAGCACCTCGGGCGCTCGTCCCGCCGCGGCCACGTCCTGGGACGCGGGGACGGGCAGAGCCACCTCGGCGAGCGGGGCGACGGCCTCCTCGTGCAGCACGA
Organism: Oerskovia sp. NPDC056781; assembly: GCF_042789955.1. Classification (NCBI taxonomy): domain Bacteria; kingdom Bacillati; phylum Actinomycetota; class Actinomycetes; order Micrococcales; family Cellulomonadaceae; genus Oerskovia; species Oerskovia sp. NPDC056781. The sequence continues at coordinate 43,664 of NZ_JBHUAD010000002.1, read as the reverse complement.
TGACGGCACCGCCCGCGTCGACGACCTGACGCGTGCGCTCGACGAGCCCGCGCGTGTCGATCGCGACGTCGACCCGGGGAAGGCGGGCACGTCGCGCCTGCTTGGTCGCGGCGCGCACGGTCGCGAGCCAGCGGGCGCGCGACTTGGCCGCGCGGTCGCCACGCCACACCACGATCGAGCGCTCGGCCTGCCACGGGACCACGGCGTCGGCGCCGACCTCGGTCGCCGCCTCGATCGCCATCTCGTCACGGTCGCCCTTCGCGAGGGCCTGGACCAGCGTCACGACGACGTCGGGCGCGGGCTCCTCGACGACCTCACGGACGCGCAGGTGGACCCCGGAGGGCTCGACCCCTTCGATGGTGCACCGCAGGCGCAGGCCCTCGCCGTCGACGACGTCGGCCGCCTCCCCGACCCCGCGCCGCTGGACGACGCCCGCATGGCGCCCCTCGGCGCCGTCGAGCACGTAGAGCGAACCCGCCGGGAAGGCGGCGAGGCCACCCGCCGCCCCGCTCTCCGACGGGCTGCTCGCCTCCGCGAGAAAGACCGGCGCGCTCATGTCAGCGCCCCGAGAGCTTGTCGCGCAGGCGGGAGAACACGCCCGGGTGCGCGGCGGACAGGCGCGGGTCCGGGCGCTCCTCGCCGCGGGCCTTCGCGAGCGAGCGCAGCAGCTCCTCCTGCTCCTCGTCGAGGCCCGTGGGGACCTGGACCTCGACGTGCACGTTGAGGTCACCGCGACCACCGGTGTGCAGGTGGCCGACGCCGAGGTTCTTGAGCGTGACGATCTGACCGGGCTGGGTCCCGGGGCGCAGGTCGATCTCCTGCGGGCCGTCGAGGGTCTCGAGCTCCAGGACCGTCCCGAGGGCCGCAGCCGTCATGGGCACCTGGAGCGTGCAGTGCAGGTCGTCGCCACGACGCACGAAGACCTCGTGGTTGCGCTCGCGGATCTCGACGTAGAGGTCGCCCGCGGGGCCGCCGGCCGGGCCGACCTCGCCCTGCGACGTGAGCTTGATGCGGGTGCCCGTGTCGACGCCCGCGGGGACGTTCACCGTCAGGGTGCGACGGCTGCGCACGCGACCCTCGCCCGCGCACTCGGCGCACGGCTCGGGGATCACGGTGCCGAAGCCCTGGCACGCGGCACAGGGGGCGGTCGTCATGACCTGGCCGAGGAACGAACGGGCCACGCGCTGGACCGTGCCGCGGCCGTTGCACACGTCGCACGTGCGGGGCGACGTGCCGGGGCGACAGCACGAGCCCGAACAGGTTCCGCAGATCACCGCGGTGTCGACCTGGAGCTCGCGGCGCGCCCCGAAGGTCGCCTCCGAGAGGTCGATGTCGAGACGCACCAGGGCGTCCTGGCCGCGGCGTGCGCGCGGGATGGGGCCCGACTGCGCCTGGCCGCCCCCGAAGAACGTCTCGAAGATGTCCTGGAAGCCGAACCCTCCGCCCATGCCCCCACCGGCGGCCGACGGGTCCGAGCCGAGGTCGTACTGCTGGCGCTTGTCCGGGCTGGACAGCACCTCGTAGGCGCGGGACACGTCCTTGAACTTGTCCTCGGCGGCCTCGCCCGCGACGTCAGGGTGCAGCTCACGGGCCAGCTTGCGGTAGGCCTTCTTGATCTGGTCCTGGCTCGCGTCCCGGGGCACGCCCAGGATCTCGTAGTAGTCGCTCACAGGTCACTCTCTACTAGCGCACGCCGATCCAGGATCGGCGACTTCCGACAACACCGTGCGGTGACGACCAGGGTCGAAGGACCCGGCGCGGCGCCCGCCGGCGCAAGAACCGAACTCATGCGGTCAGGACGCGCGACAGGTACCGCGCGACCGCGCGGACCGAGGCGATCGTCCCGGGATAGTCCATGCGGGTCGGTCCGATCGAGCCGATCAGCGCGACCGAGTCCCCCTCGTTACCGTATCCGCTCGTCACGACCGAGGTTTCCGCGAGCCCCTCGAGCTGCGTCTCGTGACCGATGCGCACGCTCACCCCGGACTCCGCGGCCATCTCGGTCAACAACCCGAGCAGCACGACTTGTTCCTCGAGCGCCTCGAGGACCGGTCGCAGCGCGTGCTCGAACCTCATGCCGACCCGGGCCAGGTTGGCGGTGCCGGCGAGCACGATGCGCTCCTCCGACTCCTCGGACAGCGTCTCCTCGACGAGCAGCGCGAGCGAGCGAGCGAGGTCCTGGTGCTCGGGGCGGAACTCCTCGGCGACGTCGGCGAAGCCCTTGCCGAGCTCCGCCAGACGCTTGCCCGCCGCCACGGCGTTGAGCCGCGAGCGCAGCTCGGCGAGCGTGGCCTCGTCCGGCGCCTGGGTGACCTCGAGGGTGCGCTGCTCGACGCGGCCCGTGTCCGTGATGATGACCACGAGCAGCCGCCGGTCGCCGACCGGCACGAGCTCGAGGTGCCGCAGGCCCGACCGGCGCAGCGACGGGTACTGCACCACGGCGACCTGGCCCGTGAGCTGGGCGAGCAGACGCCCCGCGCGGGCCACGACGTCGTCGAGGTCGACGGCCTCCGACAGGAACGTCTCGATCGCCCGCCGCTCGGGCGAGGACAGGGGCTTGACCGTCGAGAGCCTGTCCACGAACAGGCGGTAGCCCTTGTCCGTGGGGATACGCCCGGCCGAGGTGTGGGGCTGGGCGATGTACCCGTCCTCCTCGAGGGCGGCCATGTCGTTGCGGATCGTCGCGGGGGACACCCCCAGGCGGTGCCGCTCGGCCAGGACCCGGGATCCCACCGGCTCCCTCGTCAGGACGTAGTCCTCGACGATCGCACGCAGCACGTCGAGCCGTCGTTCCTCGCTCATGGCCACCTCCCGATCGTCGCGCGTTCTCGCACTCTCCACCGTCGAGTGCTAATTCTACGCGGTCGCGAGAGGCGTGGGGCGCGACGTGCACATGCTCCTCACGGGGTCTTCCCGACCGTGGCCCGGCTGGGGCCGCAGCCGACGGAGCGGCCCGCGCTCCGCCGTCGGGCCCGAGGCTCTCCCCGGGCCTGGGCGTGCCGCCCACGCGGCACGGCGCCCGGCGGCGGCGCTCACGTGGCGGACGTCACCGTGCGGGCGTGGCGTGCGCGTGCCGCGACCGCAGGTCCACGACCGCGACCACGAGCGAGACCGCGACCAGGGCGACCGTGATGAGCATCGCGGTGCTCGCCGCGACGGCTCCCGTCGATCCGCCCGCCTTGAGCGAGTAGTACGTCGAGAGGACCACGGCGATGCCCATGGCAGATCCCACGCGCTGCCCGAGCTGGAGCATGCTGCCTGCGACGCCCGCGAGCTCGACGGGGACGCGGGCCAGGGTCAGGGTCTGGTTCGGGGAGATGACGGTCCCGCTGCCGATCCCCGTGATCATCATGGTCAGGGCGATGCCCCAGCCCGCGGCCGACGAGTCGTCCCCCGTGGCACGGATCGCGAGGATCACGCCCCCGAGCCCGACGAGCACCACCACGAGGCCCGCGACCACGAGCGGTCTGCCCCAGCGCGCGACCCCGCGACCCGCGAGCCACGACGCCACGCCCGACGCGATCGCGAACGGCATCCCGATGAGCCCCGCGTGCAGCGGCGTGAAGTGCAGGTCGTTCTGCAGGTACAGCGTCGCGACGAGGAAGATGCCCGTGAACCCCGCGAAGTACGTGATGCCGAGCAGCGTGCCGTTGCGGAACGACGTCAGCGACAGGACCCGCGGGTCCAGGACCGGGGCGCCCGTGGTGCGCTGGTATCGCCGCTCCCAGAACACTGCGGCGACGACCGCGACCGCCCCGAGCGCGAGCCACCACCAGCGGCCGGGGTCGTCGTCCTGGCCCGACGTCGTGACGAACGGCAGCATGACCGCGACCGTCGCGACCGCGACGAGGACGAGGCCCACGGGATCGAGCCTGCGCGGACCGGGCCTGCGCGCCGTCACGGGCAGGAACCTGATGGCCAGGGGCAGCACGACCGCGATGATCGGGACGTTGATCCCGAAGATCCACCGCCACCCGTTCTCCTCGCCCGCGACCTGGAGGATCAGTCCGCCCAGGAGCGGACCCAGCGCCGTCGAGACGCCGATCGTCGCGCCGAACATGCCGAACGCCTTGCCGCGCTCGTACCCCGAGAACATCTGCTGGATGAGCCCGATGACCTGAGGGTTGAGCATGCCCGCGCTCACGCCCTGCAGGAGCCGGGCGATCGCGAGCCACTCGTCGTTCGGCGCCAGGCCCGCCGCGAGGCTCGTGAGCGCGAAGCCGACGAGGCCGACGACGAACAGCGTGCGACGCCCGCCCGCGTCGCCCAGGCGGCCGGCCGGGACGAGCGCGAGCCCGAACGCGAGGGTGTAGCCCGCGACGATGAGCTGCAGCTCGGTCGGGCCCGCGTCGAGCGCCCTCTCGATCGACGGGAGCGCGACGTTGACGATCGACACGTCGAGCATCGTGACGAACCCGACCGCGAGGCACAGCCCCAGGACGCGCCACCGCTGGGCGTCGGGCGCGGCGGGACCGTTCGAAGTGCTCACCGGCCAGTCGTACCACGGCGCGTGGGCCCGCACCCGGCGAGCAGCCCCGCTCCGTCGAGGTCGGAGACGACCTCGCGCGTCGCCGCGCGCCCCTTCCGGGAGTGGGGGCCACGAGCGCCTAGGGTGACGTCGGTGAGCTTCGATCGCTACGGTTCCGACGTCCTGTCCAGCGCGACCCCCGCCCCGGTCCCCCACCGCCGGCGCCCGGTCTCCCGCCCGCAGCCCGCCGAGCGCGGCCTCGTCGTCGAGGACGTCGAGACCGGCTGGGTCGGCGCCGTGGTGCGGGTCGAGAAGTCCGGCGGCATGCACGTCGTCGTCCTCGAGGACCGTGCCCGCCGCACGCGCACCTTCCCCCTCGGCCCGGGCTTCTGGGTCGACGGCGAGCCCGTCGAGCTGACCGCCCCGGTGACCTCGACGGCGCCCGTCGCCCCGACGCGCACCGCGTCGGGTTCACGGGCGGTCGCGAACGTCCGGGCGCGCGTCGCACGCGGCAGCCGCATCTGGGTCGAGGGCAAGCACGACGCCGAGCTCGTCGAGAAGGTGTGGGGCGACGACCTGCGCATCGAGGGGGTCGTGGTCGAGCTGCTCGACGGCGTCGACAACCTCAGCGAAGCCCTCAAGGACTTCGGCCCGACGGCGGAGCGCAAGGTGGGCGTCCTGGTCGACCACCTGGTCCCCGGCAGCAAGGAGACGCGCCTGGTCGCGGAGGCCCTGCGAGGCGTGCGTCCCGGCACGGTCATGGTGCTGGGCCACCCCTACGTCGACGTGTGGCAGGCCGTGCGGCCCGAGCGCGTCGGCCTCGACGCGTGGCCCGTGATCGAGCGCGGCACCGAGTGGAAGCGCGGCATCCTGCGCGAGCTCGGGTGGCCGGCGGCCGAGCAGGCCGACGTGGCCCGGGGCTGGCAGCGGATCCTCGGGACCGTGCGCACCTACGCCGACCTCGAACCGTCGCTGCTCGGCCGCGTCGAGGAGCTCATCGACTTCGTGACGGCCGACTGAGGTCCGGCGCCCGCGGTGACGCGGCCAGAGGGGGTGTCCCAGGCCTGCCTGGGACACCCCCTCTCGACGTGCGTCGGCCTGCGCTACTTCACGATCTTCACGTCGATCGGGTAGCTGGTCGGACGGCCGTTGCTGACGGCCTGGAACGCGATGATGCCGAGCACGAGCGACGCCACCCAGACGCCGAGGACGACCAGACCGGACAGGAAGCCCGGGAGCACCCAGTTCGCGGCGAGCAGGACGAGGGCCACGGGGATCTGGAAGTTGAGCGCCTTCTTGGCCTCGGCGTCGACGACGTGGCTGCGCTCGCGGAAGACGAGCCAGATCACGAGCGGTGCGAGGAACCCGAGGATCCCACCCAGGAGGTGGGACAGGCTCGCCCAGGTCTTGGTGTCGGCGGGTGACAGCGGGGCGGCCGGGCCGCCCTGGTAGCCCGGCGGCGGGTACTGGCCCTGGGGCGGGTACTGACCCTGTTGGCCCGCGGGAGGGCCGTAGGGGGGCTGCTGACCGGGCCACCCCTGCTGGCCGGGCTGGCCCGGCTGCCCGTGCTGGGCTCCGGGCGTGCCGTGCTGGTCCGTCGGGGGCACGTACTGCCCGTAGTCAGGGACCTGGTCGGAAGGGTTCTGGCTGCTCATCGGGGCCTCTCTACGGACGGACCGGACCGTTCGGGACGGACCGGGCGCCTCACGCTAGCCGGTCCGGCACACCTGCGGCCACCGTGCCCGTCCCCTGAGCGGGCGATTCACCTTGCCGGCACCCGGCACACACCCCGCAGGGCCCGTGGGCGGACGACGACGGGCCGTCCCGCACACCCGAGGTGGAGGTGCGGCACGGCCCGGCGTCGGGACCTGTCCGGAGGTCAGACGGGCTGCTCGTCCACCAGACGGCGGTAGGCGTACGCGACCGCGATGTAGGACAGCGGGATCGTGACCAGCAGGCCGACGAAGCAGACCAGGAAACCCAGGATGTTGATCCCGAAGAGCGCCAGGAGCAGCAGGAAGACGGACCCGAAGTTCTTCGCGACGAGCGACCAGCTGGACTTGATCGCGGTGATCGCGTCCTGCTCCTTGTCGAGGGTGAAGTAGTAGACGAACGCCGAGAAGATCGCGACCGCGATGCCGGGCAGGATGCACAGGATCGTGCCGATGATCGTCATGACCGCCACGAGGAAGGCGGCCAGCAGGACGTTGCCCACGTTGGCGATCCGGAAGAACGCCGCGACGTCGGGCTTGCGCCCCTGCGTCTCGTCGAGAGCCCCCCGGGAGTAGAAGGCGGCGATGAGGTAGCTGATGATCACACCGACGATCGTCAGCAGGACGCTGACGAAGCTCAGCCCCAGCGCCTCGGCCATGTTGGTGTCCGAGAACCCGTCGGTGCGGTAGTCCGTGAAGTTGTCGAAGCCGCCGGAGATCCAGCTGAAGATCGCGTTGATCACCAGGAAGATCAGCGCCGCGAGGATCCACGGTCCCGGGTTGGCCCAGAACTTCTTCCACCCGAAGCCGATCGCGTCACCCACCGAGAACGCCGCGGCCCCCGCATACGCAGGCTGGCCGGGAGGCGGGTACGCGCCGGCCGGCGGTGGGTAGGCCCCTGCCGGCGGCGGGTACGGAGGCTGCTGCCCACCGGCGGGAGTGCCGTAGGGCTGCGCGGGGGGCGGGGTCGGGGCGCCGTACGGCGGGGCGACCGGAGGCCCGGGCTGCGCGGACGGCGCCGGCTGCGCGGGCGGCGCCGGCTGCACGGGCGGCGCCGGCTGCGCCGGGGGCTGCGTGGGCGGCGTCGCCGGCGGCTGGGCCGGGGGCTGGCTGGGGGGTACGGGCTCGGAGGGCGGTTGCGCGGCGGCCCCGGGGTCCGGTGTGCTCGCGTAGGGGTTCTGCGGGGTCGGCTCGTTCTCTTCCGGCGGCGGCCCGCCTGCGGTGTTGTCGCTCATCGTGATCCCTCGGGTCGGCGGGGTGCGGCAAGCCACACTGTGAACGGACTGTGACGATCGAACATTTCACAGATCACCCTCCACGATGGGGCGTTCGGGCCATTCCCGCCACAGGAAGCGTGGGACGCCCGAACCTCCTCGGGCGACGCCGGTGAGTCGTCAGGGTCCGCGGAGCGCGACCGCCTGCGCGAGGCCGCCCGAGACGACCCCCGCGTAGAGCGACGTCCCCTCGGAGGTCGGGTGCACGCCGTCGGGTCCGAGCAGCGCGGGCTGGGACGAGATCGCGCCGCTCCAGTCCGCGACCACGACGTTCCCGTGGCGCTGGGCCGCGCCGACCAGCTCGGCGTTCGTGACCGGCACCCACGACCGGTCGGCGTACCCCGTGACGAGCACGACCGTGTGGTCGGGACCGATCGCGGCGAGGACCTTGTCCATCATCGCGGCGTCGACCGTGCTGTTCGTCCCGAGAGAGAGCACGACGTAGGGCCGGAGGTTCCCGGCCGCGCGGACGGCGTCGACGAGGCCGACGGCGTCCTTCATCTGCCGGGCCACGGCACCGTCGATCAGCACGCCGGGAAGGGCCGCGGTCAGCGCGGGCGCGCTCGCCAACGTCACCGAGTCCCCGATGATCGTGACCTGGTCGCCGGGTGGAGGCGTCGGGGCCACGGCCGGGGTCTCCGGCGCGGGCTCCGCGGGCACGGGCGCCGCGTCGGGGGCCGGTGCCGCAGGCGCCTCACCGCCCGGCTGCTGGGTCAGCGCGGCGACCTCCGCGCCCGCGCGGATCTGCGCCTCGACCGAGGAGATCGCCGGGGCGCGCACGAAGCCCGTGACCGCGAGCCCGACGACCACCACGACCCCGCCGACCGTGAGCCACCCGCGGACCGGCAACGGGTTGCGGCCCGACGCGCCCCGGCGGAGCCACGCCACGACGGTCCGCACGTACCCCGCGAGGCCTCGTCCCATGACGGGACGCTCGACGTACCGGTAGGACAGCGCCGCGGCACCGAACGTCACGACGGTCGCGGCGAGCGCGACCCACGGGCCGGGGCTCGCGTACAGCCCGCCGCCTCCGGCGAGCGCTGCGGCCAGGACGAAGACGGGCCAGTGCCACAGGTACAGGCCGTACGAGCGCGCGCCCACCCAGCCCACCGGCCCCCGGTCCAACTGCTTGCCGAGGCCCGGTGCGTGCAGCACGAGGTTGACGACCCCGGCCGTCGCGAGCGACACGACGAACAGTCCACCCCGGTAGGTGATGCCGTCGTCCCACGGCATCCAGAGCATCGCGACGACCAGGACGGCCGCGCCCGCTGTCCCCGCGCCCACGACGAACAGGGTTCCCCTGCGGGTCGTGGTACGCGGCGCCTCGCGGACGAGCGTCGGACGCCCCGTGCGCAGGTGCCAGAACGAGAGGAACGCACCGATCATGAGCCCGAACAGGTGGGTGTCGGTGCCGAAGTAGACCCGGGTCGGGTCCGTGCCGGGCGAGTACAGGACCGCCATCGCGACGGCGGACCCGACGGCGAGCACCCCCGCCAGGACCAGAGCCCGACGCCGGGTGATCCGCAGTGCGAGCACCGCCAGGACCACGAGCGGCCACACCAGGTAGAACTGCTCCTCGACGGCGAGCGACCACAGGTTCGCGAAGATCTGGGGCGCCAGTCCCCCGGAGTACGTGCTGCCCTGGGCGATGTAGACCCAGTTGCTCGTGAACGTGGCGGCCCCTACCACCTGGGCCCCGATCCCCACGAGGAGATCGCCCCCGACGAGCCCCGCGGCGGCCGTGCACACGAGCACGACCAGCCCCAGCGCCGGAAGGAGCCTGCGGGCTCTCCGGACCCAGAACCGGGACAGGGACACGGCCCGCCGCGCCCGGAACTCGCGGACCAGGAGCGTCGTGATGAGGAACCCGGAGAGCACGAAGAAGATGTCGACGCCCACGTACCCGCCGGGGAGGACCTGCGGGGCGAAGTGGAAGACCATGACCGAGAGCACGGCCAGCGCGCGCAGCCCGTCGAGCCCGGCGATCCGCCGGTACCGGACCGTCGGTCGCACCGGTCGTGACGGACGGTACCCACCGGGAGCCGGTGGGCTCTGCGGCGGGGGCCCGACGAGGGACCTGTCAGGCGACTCGAGGTCGAGGTCAGCAGGTCGCAGTCGCTGCCACACGTCGACGCGGTCGGTCGAGGTCCTGGCTGCTCCGGCCTGCGCCCGAGCCGACTGTCCTACCGTCGTCACCCGTCAGTCAGCTCCCGTACCACCGTGTCCGCCAGCAGCCGTCCCCGCAGGGTCAGCACCCCGCGGCCTCGGATCGCCGCTCTTCCGTCGAGGAGGCCCGCCGCGACCATGCCGGCCACGTTGCGCCGACCCACCTCGGTAAGGACGCTCAGGTCCAGTCCTTCACGCAGTCGCACACCGAGCATGACGCGCTCGAGGTGAGCCTCCGAGACGGTCAGGAGCTCACGTCCGGCCGCCGGGCTGCCGCCCGCCTCGAGCATCGCCGCGTAGCGTCGCGGGTGCTTCACGTTCCACCATCGCACGCCCTCACGGCCGCCCGGTGCAGGCGCGGCCGCGTCGTCGGCCGTGTCGGAGACGCGGTCGGAGATGTCCGCGGAGTCCTCCGGATCGTCGGTACGGTTCGAGGCCCCTCCGATGTACGAGTGCGCCCCGGGGCCGATCCCCCACCAGTCCTCGCCCCGCCAGTACGCCAGGTTGTGACGGCACACGAACGCCGGGTCCGCCACCGCCTCACCCGGCACGGAGCCGTCGCCGGTCCCTGCCCGCCGGGCCCAGTTGCTCACCTCGTACCACTCCAGCCCGGCCGCGGTGAGCAGCTCGTCCGCGAGCTCGTACTTCTCGGCCTGGTCGTCCTCGCTCGGCAGGGAGACGTCCCCACGGCGCACCTGAGCGGCCATCTTGGTCCCCTGCTCCACGACGAGCGCGTACGCCGAGACATGGTCGACGCCCGTCGCGAGCGCGGCCTCGAGGCTCGTCCGCCAGTCGTCCAGGCTCTCGCCAGGCGTCCCGTAGATCAGGTCGAGCGACACCGCGAGCCCCGCGTCGCGCGCCCAGCGCACCACGTCGGGGATGCGGCGCGGGTCGTGCGTGCGCTCGAGCGTCGCGAGCACGCGCGGCACGGCCGACTGCATGCCGAACGACACCCGCGTGAAGCCCGCCGCCGCGAGCTCGGCGAGCGACTCCGGGGTCACCGAGTCGGGGTTCGCCTCGGTCGTGACCTCCGCACCCGGGGCGAGGCCCCACGCGTCGCGCACGCCCGCGAGCATGCGCCCCAGGTCGCCGGCCGGCAGCAACGTCGGGGTGCCGCCACCCACGAACACGGTCGAGACCGGGCGCGAGGCCAACCCGGCACGCTCCATGACCCGCGCCGCGAGGTCGATCTCCCGCAGCGCCGTGTCCGCGTACGACGCCTGGCTCGCGCCCCCGCCCAGCTCGGACGCCGTGTACGTGTTGAAGTCGCAGTAGCCGCACCGCACGGTGCAGAACGGCACGTGCAGGTACACGCCGAAGTCACGACCCGCGTGGTCGTCCGACCCCGCCCCACCGGGACCCGCACCCACCCACGCGGGGAGAGCGCCGTCGTCGGGCACGGGGATGCCGTCCGGGAGAGCCGGGCTCATCCCCGCACCCCGGACGCCGCGGAGCGCGCGGCCCCCAGCACGTCGAGGGCCACGCGCTCACGAGAAGAGCAGCACATCACTTCTTGGACTTGTCCTTCGCGTCCTTGCCGCCGCTGCTGCCCGCACCGTCGGAGGACAGCGCCGCGATGAAGGCGTCCTTGGGGACCTCGACCGTACCGATCGTCTTCATGCGCTTCTTGCCCTCCTTCTGCTTCTCGAGCAGCTTGCGCTTTCGGCTGATGTCACCGCCGTAGCACTTGGCGAGCACGTCCTTGCGGATCGCGCGGATGGTCTCGCGCGCGATCACGCGCGCACCCACGGCCGCCTGGATCGGGACCTCGAACTGCTGACGCGGGATGAGCTCCTTGAGCTTGGCCGTCATCATGACGCCGTACGAGTACGCCTTGTCCTTGTGCACGATCGCGCTGAACGCGTCGACCTGCTCGCCCTGCAGCAGGATGTCGACCTTCACCAGGTCCGCGGCCTGCTCGCCCGAGGGCTCGTAGTCGAGCGAGGCGTAGCCGCGCGTCTTGGACTTGAGCTGGTCGAAGAAGTCGAACACGATCTCCGCGAGCGGCAGCGTGTAGCGCATCTCGACACGGTCCTGCGAGAGGTGGTCCATGCCGCCCAGCACGCCGCGCTTGCCCTGGCACAGCTCCATGACCGCGCCGATGAACTCGGTCGGGCACAGGATCGTGGCCTTGACGATCGGCTCGCGGATCTCGCCGATCTTGCCGCCCGGGAACTCGCTCGGGTTCGTGACCGTGACGACCGAGCGGTCCTCGAGGGTCACCTCGTAGACGACGTTCGGGGCGGTCGAGATGAGGTCGAGATCGAACTCGCGCTCGAGGCGCTCGCGCACGATCTCCAGGTGCAGCAGCCCCAGGAAGCCCACGCGGAACCCGAAGCCGAGCGCGACCGAGGTCTCGGGCTCGTAGTTGAGCGCCGCGTCGTTGAGCTTGAGCTTGTCGAGCGCGTCGCGCAGGACCGGGTAGTCCGAGCCGTCGATCGGGTACAGGCCGGAGAACACCATGGGCTTGGGGTCGCTGTAGCCGCCCAGCGCGTCCTGCGCCGGCTTGGCCGCGTTGGTCACGGTGTCGCCGACCTTCGACTGGCGCACGTCCTTGACACCCGTGATGAGGTAGCCCACCTCGCCCACGCCGAGCCCCTTGGTCGGGTGCGGCTCGGGTGCGCTCACGCCGATCTCGAGGAGCTCGTGCGTCGCCTTGGTCGACATCATGACGATCTTCTCGCGCGGGTTCAGGTTGCCGTCGACCACGCGCACGTACGTCACGACGCCGCGGTACGTGTCGTACACCGAGTCGAAGATCATGGCGCGCGCCGGGGCGTCGGCGTCCCCCACGGGGGCCGGGACCTCCTCGACGATGCGGTCGAGCAGCTCGGTGACACCCACGCCCGTCTTGCCCGAGACCTTCAGGACGGTCGACGGGTCGACGCCCACGAGGCCTGCGATCTCCTCCGCGTACTTCTCGGGCTGCGCGGCCGGCAGGTCGATCTTGTTGAGCACCGGGATGATCGCGAGGTCGTTCTCCATCGCGAGGTACAGGTTCGCGAGGGTCTGCGCCTCGATGCCCTGCGCGGCGTCCACGAGCAGCACGGCCCCCTCGCACGCGGCGAGCGAGCGCGAGACCTCGTACGTGAAGTCGACGTGCCCGGGCGTGTCGATCATGTTCAGGGCGTAGGGCACCAGCGGGGCCGACGTGTCGTCCGGGTCGTCCCCCTCCCGCACGGCCCAGGGCATGCGCACGGCCTGCGACTTGATCGTGATGCCGCGCTCACGCTCGATGTCCATGCGGTCGAGGTACTGCGCACGCATGGCGCGCGCGTCGACGACGCCGGTGAGCTGGAGCATGCGGTCGGCCAGCGTGGACTTGCCGTGGTCGATGTGCGCGATGATGCAGAAGTTGCGCAGCAGCTCGGGCGGCGTCGCCGCGGGCTGGATGCGGGTGCTCAGCTGGGCGCTGGGGATCGGGGACAACTGGGGTGCGCTCCTGTGGTGGGTCAAGACGGGGCGGCGGACGGCGCCCGCCCCTGCGGATCGGTGCTCGACGACGGAGCGTGAGCCGCCGGGACGCGCCCGGCAGGTCGCTGGTCGTCGCACGCAGGGTCGGACAGCAACCACCATTGTCCCACGACCCCGCACGCGCGAGGCTCACCGGCCCCCCGGCGGCCGTCACCGCAGGGCCCGCACCCGGACGGGGCCGCGGCCGGTCCGGGTAGATTGCGGGCGTGGCTCAGAACAAGTGGATCTCCCTGCTCACGGACGCGGCGCGCGCGATCCTCGGCGCGCTCGGCGGCTCCTCCCGCCCGGCCGGCGGGGAGGACGGCCGGGAGTCCGCCCCCAAGCCCTCCGGCCCGACGGCGTCGGGCACCCCGCGCGGGGTGGCGCCGCGTCCGCGGACGGGAGCGACGGCGTCGGGCGCTCGCTCGCCGAAGCCCGGACCGCAGGCCGGCACCCGCAGGCCTGGCAGCGCCGCCGGCACCACGACCGCGCGCGGACCCCGGCCCACGGGCACCTACCCCGGCGACTTCACGGGTCGCGTGCGGGCCGAGTACTCCCCGCAGCTCGACGGCGACCCGGACCCCGGCGAGATCGTGTGGACCTGGGTGCCCTACGAGGAGGACTTCTCCCAGGGCAAGGACCGGCCGGTGCTGCTCGTCGGTCGCGACGGCAACTGGCTGCTCGGGACCATGCTCACGAGCAAGGACCACTCGCGCGACGCCGCCGACGAGGCGCGGTGGGGGCGGCACTGGCTCGACATCGGCTCGGGCCCGTGGGACTCCCGCGGCCGCGACAGCGAGGTGCGCCTCGACCGCGTGATCCGCGTCGACCCCGGCGCGGTGCGCCGCGAGGGCGCCGTCATGGACCGCCGCACGTTCGAGACGATCGTCCGTGAGATGGGCCGGATCCAGGGCTGAGCCCTCGCGCACAGGCGGTCCTCGTGGGCACCTGACCGGTCGGGAGGACGGGCGAAGACGGGCGATGACAGGCCGGAGCTGAGCATTCTGGCCGATCTCGCGGTCGGCTGGTAGTCTTGGTGGCTGCGTGTCCGCCCAGGTCGGCGGGCACAGTTCCAGCTCCTCTCCAAGGGTTCCCCACCCCCAGTCCCGGAGCTGGAATCGCCCTCTACGACCTATTCGATCGCTTCGGCGAACACACCAGAAAGTCCACACGTGGCAAACATCAAGTCTCAGATCAAGCGCATCAAGACGAACGAGAAGGCTCGTCTGCGCAACAAGGCCGTCAAGTCGGAGCTCAAGACGAACGTTCGCCGCGTTCGCGAGGCCGTCGCCGCCGGTGACAAGGAGGCCGCCGCCAGCGCCCTCGCCACCGCGTCGAAGAAGCTCGACAAGGCAGTCTCCAAGGGTGTCATCCACCAGAACCAGGCTGCGAACCGCAAGTCGGCTCTGGCGAAGGCCGTCAACGCTCTCTGAGCGTGACACTCCCTTCCACGCGTGACCTTGTGCGTCGCCCCTGATCCACCTCGGGCCGCACGGTGAACGTCGAGAGGCGCTGCTCCCTCCACGGGGCAGCGCCTCTCGTGCGTCCCGGGACGGGCGGGGATGCCCGGTGGTGGCGTGCTCGGTGATGCCTGTCAGGCGCGGCCCGCACCCAGCTCGGCCCGCAGGAGCACGCCGCTCCCGCCCGTGAACCGGATCGTGTGGAACGACGCCGCACGCGACACCTCGCGGAAGCCGAGGCCCTCGTGGAGCGTGAGCGAGGCGACGTTGGTCGCGTTCACTACGCAGCAGACGACGTCCGCCCGCTCGGCCACCCAGTCCATGCGCGCACGGGTCAGCGCGCTCCCGACGCCGCCGCGGCGAGAGCCCGGGTCGACCGTGACGCCCCCGAGGTAGTGGCCGACCGGTGCCGGCCCGTCCGCGTACGACCACCAGTGGGTCTTGCCCCAACCGACGACCACGTCGTCCACGGTCGCGACGAGCACGACCCGTTCCGCGTCGGTGAGGGCGAGCACGAGCTGGTCCGGGTCCGTGCCACGACGGGCACGACGCTCGATCCCGGCGACCGCGTCAAGGTCCCCCTCGGTCGCCCGCCGGACCCGCATGCCAGGACCCGTGTCCCCCGGCACCGCGCGCCCCTGGGTGCTCAACGTCCCGAGCCGTGCGCCCCGGCGATCGTCAGCACCGCGCGCTCGACCGCGAACACCGGGTCACGGCCACCGCCCTTGACCTCGGCATCGGCCTGTGCGACTGCGGTGATCGCGGCCGCGAGCCCCTCGGGGGTCCAGCTCGACAGGTCCTTCTTCGCACGGTCGATCTGCCAGGGGGCGAGGCCCAGGTCCTTGGCCGAGACTCCCCCGCGGCCGCGCATCGCGGCGACCTTGGCGAGCGTGCGCAGCTTGATCGCGAGCACGGCGACGAGCGGCACCGGGTCCACGCCGGTCGCGAGCGCGTGCCGCAGCAACGACACGGCCTCGCCGGCCCTGCCTGCGACGGCCGCGTCCGCCACCCGGAAGCCCGTGGCCTCGACCCTCCCCCCGTAGTAGCGGTCGACCGTCCCGGCGCTGATGGTGCCCGTCGTGTCGGCGACGAGCTGGGCGCAGGCGCTCGCGAGCTCGCGCAGGTCGTTGCCGAGCGCCTCGACGAGCGCCTTGACCGCGCCGGCGTCCGCCCGACGCCCCGCGGCCTTGAACTCCGCGGCGACGAACGAGAGCTTGTCGGCGTCCTTCTTGATGGCCTCGCACACCACGACCGGGGCTCCGCTAGCCCGGATCGCGTCGAGCATCTTCTTTCCCCGGACCCCGCCGCCGTGCACGACCACGACGGTCGTGTCCGGGTCCGGCGAGGCCACGTAGTCCACGACGTCCGGGATGAGCGCATCCGCCGCAGCCTCCGCGCCCCGGACGACCACGAACTTGGGCTCACCGAAGAGCGAGGGGCTCGCCGCGACGGTCAGCATGCCGGACTCGTAGGTCGCGGCCTCGATCTCCGACTTCTCCGCCTCCGGGTCACGGGCGCGTGCGAGCTCGAGCAACGAGTCGACGGCGCGCTCCGCGAGGAGCCCCTCGGGCCCCTGCACCAGCACCACGGGCGCGAGCTCGACCGCGTTCCAGGCGAGCGTCGCGGACGGACGGGCGGAGGTGCGGGAAGGAGCGGCAGCCATGGGCACAACGATCCCACGGCCCACCCACCAGGGGCACATCCCGGGACACGTCCCGGGATGACGTCCCGGCGAGACGTCCCTATGCCGAGCATGCGGCTTGCGTCGTGATCGGCCCGATTCCGGACGACAACCGCATGCTCGAGCAGCGGCAACCGCCTGGTCGGCAACCGAGCGGGCCGGCCCGTCCCGTCAGCCGTCCTCGCAGCCCGCGACGGCGAGCGCCCCGTCGCGCACGACGAGCGCGAACGTCCCGCACCGGTCGGTCCGCAGGACCGCTGCGCCGACGCTCTCGTAGAGGTCGAGCGCGGTGTCGGTCGGGTGGCCGTAGGTGTTCTCGCCCGAGCTCACGATCGCGACCGTGGGGCTCAGGGTCGCCGCGAGCCCGGTCGACTGGACGCGGGACCCGTGGTGGGCGACCTTGACGACGTCGACCTCGGCACCGTGGGCGCGGGACCGCAGGGTTCGGTCGAGGGCCTCCTGTCCGGCGTCCTCGAGGTCGCCGAGCGCGACGAGCGTGAGCTGAGGAGTCGTGACGAGCAGGGCGATGCTCGCGTCGTTCGCTCCTCCGTCGACCTCGGCCAGGGCGGGGCGTCCCCGCTGCGGGGACGGTGCGGCCTCGCCTGGCCCAGCCTGGAGCACCTCCCACGACACGTCGCCGAGCACCCCGCCGGCCGCCGCCTCGGCGACCTCGACGGGTACCCCTCGGGCGCCCAGGTCGTCGAGCACCCGATCGGCCTGCGCGGCCGGGTCCCCGAGGCCGGTCACGAGCACCCGGTCGACCTGGCGCCCGTCGAGCACCGCGTCGAGCCCGCCGACGTGGTCGGCGTGGAAGTGCGTGAGCACGAGCAGGTCGATGCGCTCGATCCCGAGCTCGTCGAGGCATGTCCCCGCGGCGTCCCCTGCGGGCCCGACGTCGACCATGAGGCCGCGCCCGGCACCGGTGCGGACGACCAGCCCGTCGCCCTGGCCGACGTCGCAGGCCGCGACCGCCCAGTCGGCCGGCACGTCCCGTCCTGCGGGGGCGATCCAGCGCGGCCACGCGTACGCCACACACCCGGACGCCACCGCGACGACCACCGCCCAGGCCACCAGGAAGCGCAGGGTCGCGCGGCGCCGTCGGGCGGCGAAGGCCTCCCGCAGGTTCGCTCGCGCCGCCGTGCGCCACGTGTGCGGCCACCCGCTCCCGCGGCTCCACGGCACCCGTACCCCGCCCAGGCCCGCTACCCACCGCCAGTGCCACGCCAGGACCAGCCCGACGACGGTCAGCACCGCGAGCGCCGCCGCGCCACCGGCCCCGCCCGGCCACGGCAGCCGCGCCCCGGGGAGGTCGGCGAAGAACCGCGCCACCGCGGCGATCCACCACGACGCCAACCCCGCGGGCCACGCCAGCACCACCCCGGCCGCGGGGAACCAGGGCGCCACGAGGGTCGCGAGCACCCCGAGCACGGTCGCCGGGACGAGCGCCGGCGCGGCGACCAGGTTGGCGGGCACCGCGTAGGTCGCGACCGAGGGGTCGAGCAGCACGAGGATCGGCGCGCACGCGAGCTGCGCCGTCAGCGGGACGGCGAGCGCGAACGCGGGCGCCTTCCCGATCCACGGCGTGAGGCGCCCCGCGACGGGCTGGGTCCCGAGGACCAGGGCGGCCGTCGCGACGCTCGACAGCACGAACCCGTACGACCGCGCGAGCCACGGGTCCAGGACGAGCAGCACCACGACGACGGCCGCGAGCGCCGGGAGCGCCCTGGACGGCCGACCCAGCCCGATCCCCACGAGCCCGACCACGCCCATCGCCGCCGCGCGCAGCACGCTCGGGTCGGGGTGGACCAGGAGCACGAACCCCGCCATGACCACGCCCGTCACGACCACGCGCACCTGACGCGGCGCGCGGGCCGTGGCGCACAGCGCCGCCACGGTCGCGACGACGATCGCGAAATGGCCGCCCGAGACCGCGGTCACGTGCGTCAGCCCCGTGGCCTGGAGAGCCTCGTCGAGCTCGTCGTCGATGCGCGACGTGTCGCCGACCGCGACGCCGGGAAGCAGCGCCCGCGCGTCGGCAGGCAGCCCGTCGGAGGCCGTGAGGAGGTCGGCCCGCAAGGTGTTCACGACGCCCAGCGCGGGGACGGGTGCGCCCGTGACCGTGGGAGGCCCGGTCGCGACGAGCGTCGCCACGGCCTTGTCCCCGGGGTCGGGCGGCATCAGCCTGCCTGACGCCCGGACCTCGCTCCCGTAGGCCAGGTCACCCCAGGCGAGGCCTGCGAGGACGTCGATCTGCCCTCCGGCGGGGGCTGCGGCACCGCGGCCTTCGAGCGCGTCCACGGCGAGCGTGGTGCGGACCGAGTCCGCAGCACCCGACCACGGGTTCGTGACCGTCGCCGGTTCACCCACGACCCGCCCCACGACCTCGACCGTCGCGCCCTGGGCGGCGAGGCCGGCGGCACCTCCCCGGTCCCGTACGACGAGGTGCACCGTCCCGGCGACCAGCACGGCCAGCACGCAGGCCACGATCAGGGCGCACTGCGCGAGCCACCGGCGTCCCGGGGTCCGGGGTTCCGGGGTGCATGGACCCGGGGTCTTGGGCTTCGGGGTACCGAGCGCCGGGACACGGGGCGCAGGGCCTCGGCGCGGGCGACACCGGTCGACGAGCAGCAGCGCCCCGAGAAGGGCCACCAGTGCCGTGCCCACGAGGGTCGCCGCCAGGACCGCCCGGGGCTCGGTCACGGTGAGCCACCACGCGCTCACCCATGCTGCCAGAGCCGCGGGCACGAGCCGGAGGTCGGTCGCGGTCGCCCGTGGGGGACGCACCGGGTTGCCCGGTGGCGGCTGGCCGGACGGACCGGAAGACCGCCCGGCCGACAGGACAGCCTCGACGTCCGGGTCGTCGCGCACCGTCTCAGACCTTCACCTGGTCGCGCAGCCTCGCGAGCAGCGCGTCCCCGATCCCGCTCACCTCCCCCAGCTCCTCGACCGTCGTGAACGGGCCGTTCGCCTCGCGCCACTCGACGATGCGGGCCGCGAGCACAGGACCGATCCCGGACAGTCCGTCGAGCGCGACCTCGTCGGCCGCGTTGAGGTCGACCGGGCCGTCCGGCGTCCCGCCCCCGGTCGCGGGTCCCGGGGCGGCGACCACGGCCTCGCCCGGCCTCGGCACGACGATCTGTTCGCCGTCCACGACCTCGCGCGCCAGGTTGACCCCGGCGAGGTCGGCGTCCGGCGTGGCGTCCCCGGCCGCGGTGAGCGCGTCCGCGACACGGGACCCCTCGGGCACCGTCACGAGCCCGGGCGCGGCCACGGCCCCGACCACGTGCACGACGACGTCGCTCACCGCCGGCGCCGGGTCCCCGGCTCCGGGAGCGGTGCCGGACGTTGGCCCGGAGGCACCGTCGTCCGCGGGCGCGACGGAGCCGTCGCCGTCCCCCTCGCGGGCGCCGACCTCCGTCACCGGGCTCGCGGCACCGAGGGCCGCCACCGGACGCAGGTCGTCACCGTCGGCGAGGGTCCACACCCCCGTGCCCGTCGCGAGCAGCAGCACCGTGACCGCGGCGACCACCGCGGTCCTGGCCCCGACGGACCAGCGGCGCGGGCCGCCGTCGGGCACGTGCTCGAACCCCGAGTGCGTCGTCGGGTGACCGTTCGCCGCCGTGTACGCCTCGGCGACCGCGTGCAGCGGACCGTGCCGTGGCACCGGCTCGCCCGGCAGGCCTTCCTCCCCCGCGACGGGCGACCCTGGACGTGGGGCCGAACGCTGCGGGGCGTCGTCGCTCGACCCCGGGTCGAGGGTCGGGTCGACGCTTCGCAGCCGCCGCAGACGGTCCCCTCCGCCGGGGCGGGGCAGGTCGTCGGCGGCGGTCGGTGGGCGCGTCCGGGAGAAGGTCACTCGGGCACGCTATGCGCCTGTCCACGCCGTCCGCGGAGCAGCGGACCGGTGCTGTGGACACGATGCACCGCAGCCCGACCTGTGCACGGCTGGCCGCGAGGAACGACCTACGGTGCGCGGTCCGCCACGACGATCGCCAGCACACCCGGTCCAGCATGGGCCCCGACGACCGCGCTCACGGGGGTGACCTCGGCCCGCACGCCGGTCTCGTCCCACAGCCGGTCGGCCACGTCCCTCGCCGCGCCGTCGTCGCCCAGGTAGTGCACCGCGAGCTCGGGATCGGACCGACGCTCGACCGAGTCGACCGCGACCTGGATCAGCCGGTCGACCGCCGCACCGCGCGTCCGGACCTTCTGGATCACCTCGATACGCCCGTCGCGCACCGCGAGCAGCGGCCGGACGCCGAGGACCGAGCCGAGGGTCGCGGCCGCGACGCCCAGGCGGCCGCCACGGCGCAGGTGGTCGAGCGACTCGACCATGAAGATCGCGCGGCTCGAGTCCGCGACCGCGATCGCGCGGCGGGCCACCTCGTCGACCGGCCCGCCGGACGCCGCGACCTCGGCCGCCGCGAGCGCGGCGAACCCGAGGCCCATCGCGACGGTCCGCGAGTCCACGACCCGCACAGGCACCGGTGAGCGCGTCGCCGCGAGCGCGGCCGCGTGCACCGTGCCCGACAGGTCGCCCGACAGGTGGATCGAGACGATCGACCGCGCACCGGCCCGCGCCGCCGCCTCGTAGGCCGTGACCAGGGCGTGCGGTGTCGGCTGCGACGTCGTCACCCGCTGGCCGGCACCGATCCGGTGCGCGACGTCGTCGGGCGACACGTCGATCCCCTCGAGGAACACCTCGTCCCCGGCGAGCACGTGCAGGGGCACCACGGACAGCGCCGGGAGGTCACCGGAGGGGAGGGAGGCGGTCGAGTCCGTGACGACGTGGACGGCCGGGGGCTTCGCAGGACTCATCTTCGGGACACCTTACGTGGCGTGCGCAGGGCGTCGCATCCTGCGCCGCGCGCTCCCCGGGACACCGCCCTAGTATCCGAGACATGCCCGACGACGCAGCCCCCTCCCCCGCAGAGCTCGCCGCCCTGAAGGCAGCCGCCGCGCAGGCGGCAGCCGAGGCGGCCGAGGCCAAGGCCGCCGCGCCACAGGCCGCGCTCGAGGCCGCCGAGGCCGCGACGGCAGGGAACACCGGCGCGGACTCGCCCGCCCGACCCGGCGCCGAGGTGCGCGACGCACCGGCCGACGCGGCGCCGTCGGGCACGCCAGATCCTGCTCCGGCAGCCGCACCTCCCGCGCAGGTTCCTCCGTCGGGCCCTCTGGGCGGCTACCCCGCAGAGGTCGCCGCAGGCTATGCCTACCGCGGCGGCACGCTCGCGCTCGGTGCGCTGCTCGAGGCGCCGGGCACGGCAGGCGGCGACCCCGTGCCGCGCCCCGACGTCCAGGTCGGGTTCTCGCTCGCGATGCTCAACCGCCACGGGCTGGTCGCCGGGGCCACCGGGACGGGCAAGACCAAGACGCTGCAGGGCATGGCCGAGGGACTCTCGGGCGCGGGCGTGCCGACGTTCGTCGCGGACGTCAAGGGCGACCTGTCGGGGCTCGCGGTACCCGGCGCGAGCGGGGAGAAGATCCTCGAGCGCACCGCGAGCATCGGGCAGGACTGGGAGCCGACCACGTACCCGGTCGAGTTCTACTCGCTCGGCGGGCTCGGCAAGGGCGTCCCGGTCCGCACGACCGTGAGCGACTTCGGGCCGCTGCTGCTGTCCAAGGTGCTGGGGCTCAACGACACGCAGGAGTCGAGCCTGGGGCTCATCTTCCACTGGGCGGACACGCAGGGACTCGCGCTGCTCGACCTCAAGGACCTGCAGTCGACCATCGCGTACCTCACCTCGGACGAGGGCAAGGCCGAGCTCAGGGGCATCGGCGGGCTGTCCGCCGCCACGGCTGGTGTGATCCTGCGCGAGATCGTGACGCTCCAGGCGCAGGGGGCGGACGTGTTCTTCGGCGAGCCCGCGTTCGACACGACCGAGCTGCTGCGCGTCGCGGCCGACGGGCGCGGCACGATCTCGGCGCTCGAGCTGCCCGCCGTCCAGGACCGTCCCGCGCTCTTCTCGACGTTCCTCATGTGGCTGCTCGCCGACCTGTACCAGGACCTGCCCGAGGTCGGCGACCTCGACAAGCCCCGGCTCGTGTTCTTCTTCGACGAGGCGCACCTGCTGTTCACGGGCGCGACCAAGGAGTTCGTGGCGCAGGTCGTGCAGACCGTGCGCCTCATCCGGTCCAAGGGCGTGGGCGTGTTCTTCGTGACGCAGAGTCCCAAGGACGTGCCCGCCGACGTCCTGGCCCAGCTCGGCAACCGGGTCCAGCACGCGCTGCGCGCCTTCACACCCGACGACGCCGCGGCCCTGCGCGCGGCCGTGCGGACGTTCCCGCGGTCACCCTACGACCTGGAGCAGCTGCTGCAGTCGCTCGGGACGGGCGAGGCCGTGGTCACGGTGCTGACCGAGAAGGGCGCCCCGACACCGGTCGCGTGGACCCGGGTGCGTGCACCGCAGTCCTCGATGGAACCCGCACCGGAGGCCGTGGTCGACGCGATCGTCGCGGGCTCGCCGCTCGCCACGCGGTACGGCGTGGCGGTCGACAACGAGTCGGCGTACGAGCTGCTGACCGCGCGCATCGCCGCGCAGCACGCCGCGGCCGAGCAGGCGGAGCTCGCCGAGAGACAGGCCAAGGAGCAGGAGGCGGCACAGAAGGAGGCCGACAAGGCTGCCAAGAAGCAGGCCGACGAGCTCGAGAAGATGCGCGCCAAGCTCGAACGGGACGCGGCGCGCTCCGAGGGCGGGTCCCGGACAGCGCCCCGGAAGTCGAGCGCGTCGTCGGGCCTCGACAAGCTCCTGGGGTCGATGGCGACGCAGCTCGGTCGCGAGATCACGCGCACGGTGTTCGGGACGCGCCGTCGCTGACCCGCCCGGCACCGGGCGTCGTGCCCTTGACATGGCGCTACACTCGGGCGCGTCGCGCGAGGACGCTCGACGCGGATTCCACCAGGGGAGCACCTTGTCGTCACACCTTCCGTCCCCCGTCCGCCGGGTGCGGCAACGGCTCGTCACCGTGCTGCTCGCCCTGGCGCTCCTCTCACCGGCCGGAGCACCCGCCGCGGCCGCACCCCCCGACCCGGACCCGGTGGCCGTCGACGCCGCGGCGAGCGAGGAGAGCACACCGGGTCTCCCCGGCCCCGTGCGTCGCGTCGCCCTGACGGACACCTCGGTCGTCGTCGAGGTGCAGAGCCCGACCGGTCCGAAGATCCTGACGTCCCCGCGAGTCCCGGAAGGGACCCCGCCGACCTGGTCGGACGCATGGGGGTCCCAGCCCCTGACCGGGTCGCTCGTCGCCGCCGAGGGCGACGTCGTCCACACCCACGACCCCGGACGAGGGGTGGACGTCCTCACCTGGCGTGCGGACGGCGGCGGGAAGCGCGACGTCCCCGCGGGCTCCCGGCTCGGTGGCTCCGGCTCGTTCGTGTCGGTTCCCGCGGCCCCGTCCGGGGTGCAGGTCCAGCAGTCGGTCAGCGGCGCCGCCGTCTCGCCGGTGCTGACGGGGATGCCGGCGACCACCCTCGTCGTCGACGGCACGCGAGCAGCCAGGCTGCTGGGGGGATTCAAGGTCGTGTCGGACGTCGACCCCTGGACGGACACCCTCGGGCGCGGTATCACGTGCGAGGCGGGAGCAGCTGCCACCCAGGACCTCGGCGGACGATGGTTGGTCGTGGCGTGCCCGGAGGGCGTCTACGCCCTCGACCAGGCCGATGCGTACCGCCCGGTGCGGCTCGCTGCCGGGCCCGCTCCGCTCACCGACCCGTCGGCCGCAGCCGGGCTCGTCCTCGGCCTCGAACGTCGCCCTGGCGCGGAGACGAGCGATCTCGTCGCGATCTCGATCCTCGACGGCTCCCGTCGGGTCCTCGGGACGAGCAGCCTCCCCGGGATCGACCTCGACGACTCCCGACGCGCCGCGGCCTACGTCGACGGTGCGGGCACCGTACGCGTCGTCGACTTCACGCAGTGGACCGCGGCAGGAGCCGACCGGACGGACGTCACCGCCCCCACGACGACCGTGAGCACGGACGCGGTCTCCACGACCCTGGAGGTGACGGTCCATCTCACCAGCGTCGACCCTGACACCGACCCCGTGTTCCTGGCGAGCGGGATTGACAGGAACGAGGTGAGATACCGTTCGCGACCGGCCGGCTCCACCACTTTCGGCCCCTACGTGGCCGAGAACAGCGGGAACACCGGGACGGCCCGAGTCGTGACGGCTCTCGCAGGTTCGCGCACGTGCTTCTCGGCGCGAGCGGTCGACCGTGCGGGCAACGTCGGGGCGTGGTCGGCCGAGCGGTGCTCCGACGTGGACGGCACGGCACCCGTGGTCAAGGCGTCCGCCCCGGCGACGGTCCGGGCCGTCGGGGGCACGGGGAGGCCGGCCCTCACGTGGAGCGCCACCGACGCGGGGGGCATCGGATCGTCCGACGTGCGCTACCGGGTCACCCCGCGTGGCGGGGTGCCCGGCCCGTACCAGTACCCCCGGGACGGTCAGCAGACCACGGCGACCACCTTCGCGGTCTCCGCCGCGCCCGGGGACACCGTGTGCTTCGCCGTGCGGGTGCGCGACCTGGCGGGGAACCTGAGCGCGTACTCCTCCTCGCGCTGCTCGCTCGTCGACGGCACGCTCCCCACGATCACGTCCGCGACCGTGCCCCGGTACTTCTCGGTCTCCGCCGCACAGAACCCGTCCGGCGCGGTCGACGCCACGGTTCCGGTGGCCTTCTCCTTCGCCGGCGCCGACGACGTGGGCGTCGCGTCGTACGAGGTTCAGCTGCGCCGCACCCTCGGCCGGGACGGCGCCTTGTCCGGTTGGACCAGCCCTGGTCCGTCCTGGAAGACCACGACGGCGACCCGGGTGCAGGTGGACCTGCTGCTCGGCGACCAGGCGTGCTTCCGCGTGCGAGCGCGTGACAAGGCCGGGAACGTCGGCGACTGGTCGACCATGGTCTGCACCAACGTCGCGTCGAGCGTGCAGTTCCTCCAGGCCCACGTCACGTCGGGTTCGACCGGGATGTCGGGACCGCAGATCGTCGCCTCCGTCTACCAGGGAGGCATCGTGGCGCGGTCGTACGAGGTGCAGACCGGGCGCATCGTCCGCCTCCGGGTCAAGACCGGGCCGACCGCGGGCGTCATGGCCGTCCATCTCGGCAGCACGCACCTGGGGACGATCGACGGGCGCTCGGCGACGTCCGCGTGGAAGTACGTGTCCCTCCGGACCCCCGGGAGCGTCGCGGTGACGGGACAGCTCCGGCTGGAGCCGGTCGGCAAGGGGATCTCGCAGATCAGCGAGTGGATGGTCATCCGCTGACGACCCGACCCGACGCCGCTGAGGGCGGAGCTCTCGCGAGAGAGCTCCGCCCTCAGCGGCGGTACGAGGACGACGTCAGGCAGGGACCACGTTCACGAGCTTCGGGGCGCGGACGATGACCGTGCGGATCCCCCGCCCGTCGAGCGTGCGCTGCACGTTCGCGTCCGCCAGTGCCAGCTCACGCAGCTCGTCCTCGCCGATCGACGGCGGGACCTCGAGCCGGCTGCGCACCTTGCCCTGGACCTGCACGACGCACGTCACGGTGTCCTCGACCAGGTACTCGTCGAGCGCGACCGGGAAGGGCTCGTGGGCCAGCGACCGCGGGTGGCCCAGGCGGGACCACAGCTCCTCCGCGATGTGCGGGGCGATGGGGGCCACCATGAGGATCAGCGGCTCGATCGCCTCGCGCGGCACGCGGTCCAGCCCCGTGAGGTGGTTGTTGAGCGCGATGAGCTTGGCGATCGCCGTGTTGGAGCGCATGTGCTCCATCTCGACGCGCACGTCCGCGATCGTCCGGTGGACCAGGCGCAGGGTCGCGACCTCGGCGGGCTGGTCCGAGACGGTCGTCTCGCCCGTGTCCTCGCTGACGACGTTGCGCCACAGCCGCTGCAGGAAGCGCTGCGAGCCGACGACGGCGCGCGTGTCCCAGGGGCGCGACAGGTCGAGCGGCCCCATGGACATCTCGTACACGCGGAACGTGTCGGCGCCGTAGGCCTCGTACATGTCGTCGGGCGTCACGACGTTCTTGAGCGACTTGCCCATCTTCCCGTACTCGCGCTCGACGGGCTCGCCCTTCCACAGGTAGCGGACCTCATCGCCGCTGTTCTCTTCGACGACCTCTTCCGCCGGCACGTACGCTCCGCGCGAGTCGGTGTAGGCGTAGGCCTGCACGTAGCCCTGGTTGAAGAGCTTGTGGAACGGCTCGGTGCTGGTCACGTGCCCGAGGTCCAGGAGAACCTTGTGCCAGAAGCGCGCGTAGAGCAGGTGCAGCACGGCGTGCTCGACGCCGCCCACGTACAGGTCGACGCCGCCCGCGGGTCCGGCCGTGGCGTTGTGCCCGGGGCCGGTCCAGTACTTCTCGAGCTCCGGGGAGGCCATGTGCTCGGTGTCCGCGGGGTCGAGGTAGCGCAGGTAGTACCAGCACGACCCGGCCCAGTTGGGCATGGTGTTGGTGTCGCGACGGTAGGTCTTGGGGCCGTCGCCCAGGTCGAGCGTGACGTTGACCCAGTCCTCGTTGCGGCCGAGCGGCGGCTCGGGCGAGGAGTCGGCGTCGTCGGGCTCGTAGGTGCGCGGCGAGTAGTCGGGGACCTCGGGCAGGTTGACGGGCAGCAGCGAGTCGGGCAGCGCGATGGGCTGGTCGTTCTCGTCGTAGACGATGGGGAACGGCTCGCCCCAGTAGCGCTGGCGGCTGAAGAGCCAGTCGCGCAGGCGGTAGGTCACGGTGCCCGTGCCGATGCCCTTGGCCTCGAGCCACTCGATCATGGCGCGCTTGGCGTCGGCCACGTTCAGGCCGTCGAGCGAGATCTCGTCGTTGGACGAGTTGACGATCTCGCCGTCGCCGGTCCAGGCGCCCTCGTGGTCTGCGGGGACCGCGATGGTGTGGACCACGGGCAGCTCGAAGGCCTCGGCGAACGCGTGGTCGCGCTCGTCGCCGCCGGGGACGGCCATGATGGCGCCCGTGCCGTAGCCCATGAGGACGTAGTCCGCGGTGAACACCGGGATGAGCGCGGCGTTGACGGGGTTCACCGCGAGGTGACCCGTGAAGACACCGGTCTTCTTGCCCGCGTCGGCCTGGCGCTCGACCGCGGTCTTGGCCGCGGCCTCCTTGCGGTAGGCGGCGACGGCGTCGATCGGGGTCGCGTGGCCACCGGTCCATGCGGCGCGCGTGCCGTCGGGCCACTCGGCGGGGACCTCGTCGAGCAGGGGGTGCTCGGGCGAGACGACCAGGAACGTCGCACCGAACAGCGTGTCGGGGCGCGTCGTGAAGACCTCGACGTCCTGGCTGCCGGCGGCCCCCAGGCCGTCGATCGCGAAGCGCACGTTCGCGCCCTCGCTGCGGCCGATCCAGTTGCGCTGCATCGACTTGACCTTCTCGGGCCAGTCGATGAGGTCCAGGTCGTCGGCCAGGCGGTCGGCGTACGCCGTGATGCGCATGTTCCACTGGCGCAGGCTGCGCTGGAAGACGGGGAAGTTGCCGCGCTCGGAGCGACCGTCGGACGTGACCTCCTCGTTGGCGAGCACGGTGCCCAGGCCGGGCGCCCAGTTCACGGGCGACTCGGACACGTAGGCCAGGCGCTGCGGGTCGATCACGGCGCGCTGCGCGACGCGGTCGAGGTCCGCCCAGCGGGTGCCCTCGGGGTGGCCGGGGACGGCCCGCGTGCCGGCGGCGTACTCGGCCTCGAGCTCGGTGATGGGGCGTGCGCGGCCCGTGCCGCCGTCGGGGCGCACGGCGTCCTCGTCGTACCAGGCCTCGAAGATCTGCAGGAAGATCCACTGGGTCCAGCGGACGTACTCGGGGTCGATCGTCGCGAACGAGCGGCGCGAGTCGTGCCCCAGGCCCAGGCGGCGCAGCTGGCGCTTCATGTTGGCCATGTTGGCCTCGGTCGTGACGCGCGGGTGCTGGCCGGTCTGCACCGCGAACTGCTCGGCGGGCAGGCCGAACGCGTCGTAGCCGAGGGCGTGCAGGACGTTGTCGCCGCACATGCGCCGGAAGCGCCCGACGACGTCCGTCGCGATGTACCCGAGCGGGTGACCCACGTGCAGGCCCGCGCCCGAGGGGTACGGGAACATGTCCATGATGAAGTAGGGCGAGCGCCCGTCGGCGTGCTTGCCGTCGCCGTCGGTGAGGTGCCCCGAGGGGTTGGCCGCCCAGAACGTGCCGCGCTCCTCCCACGCGTCCTGCCACCGGAGCTCGATGTCCTGCGCGAGGGCGGGCGTGTAGCGGTGGGAGGTCGTCTCGAGCGAGGCCGCGGGGGCGGGGTGCACGGACTCGGCGGGGTTCTCGGGGGCGGGGTTCTCAGGCGTGCTCACCCGGCGAGTTTACCGTTCGGCGCGGCCTCGTCCGGCAGGCGGGCGCGGGCTGGACGCCCGCGTCCCGCCCGGCCCGACGGCGCCGCACACCTGCGCCGCCGAGGGCTCCGTCCGCCCGGGTCGGGTCCGGGCGGACGGGTGGACGGGTGGACCGGGCCGACGGGTGGGGACCGGGTGCCGGTCAGACGGTCTGCAGGTACTCGACGATCGTGGGACCCATCTCGAGGAAGACCCAGGCCACGAGGAGCACGTAGAGCACGGCGAGGAGCGTCCCCTTGTTGTCGACGATCACGCGGCGCACCCCCTCGGAGACCTTGAGGTACCCCTCCTGGACGGCGTGCACCACCTGGAACCAGAAGATCGGCAGCATCGCGGCCCACACGACCATGCAGAACGGGCAGAGCACGACGAGCACGTACAGGCTGGTCCACACGAGGAACACGATGAGGCCCATGGCGACGGTCGTGACGGCGAGCATGGTGAGCCAGAACCAGCGGGGCAGGCGGGCGCCGGTGAGGACCACGACACCGATCGTCATGACCACGGGGAAGGCGGCGACGCCGAGGAACGGGTTGGGGAACCCGAGGAGCGCCCCCTGCCACGAGGCCATGGCGGGGCCGCAGTCGAGGAACGGGTTGAGGGAGCACGCCGCGACGTGGTTCGGGTCGATGAGCTTGAGGTAGCGCTCGATCGCGAGCCAGGCCGCACCGACCAGCCCGACCGCGCCGGCGACCAGGAGCACCCACCCGAACGCGCGAGGGGTCAGGTTCTTGGCGTCGGGGACGCCGAGGCCTCCCCCCTCGTCCGGGGTGCGGAGGTCGGCGGAGTCGCCGGGCGTGCCCGGGGCGCGCCCGGTGCGGGAAGGACGGGTGGGGCTCTCGCTCACGAACCGCTCCTGAAGGGTCTGCGTGTGCACTTCCGGCACACAGGTGGGCCCAAGGTACCGGCGATCTCTGAGGCTTGGCTGAAAGCACCACGTACGCGCGGCTCGTGGGCCCGCGCCGCGCGCCCGGGATGGAGCACGCGTAGCGTCGTGGGGACAGGTTGACGTACCGACACGGGAGGGATGTTCATGGCGCACAAGAAGTCGTGGAGCGAGTTCAGCGGTCGCAAGAAGGCGTTGATGGTGGTGGCCTCGATCGTGCAGGTCTCGCTCACGGTCGCGGGCTACCGCGACCTGGCCAGGCGGTCCGCCGACGAGGTCGAGGGCCCGAAGCTCGCGTGGGGCGTGGCGATGCTCGCGAACTGGGTGGGTCCGATCGCCTACTTCGCGAAGGGCCGCAAGGGGCTGGGCCTCAACGCCTGAGGCGTCCCCCACGGGTGCGACGGCTCGACCCTCCGGGGAGGGTCGAGCCGGATCAGGCGCTGCCGGCCCGCGACGGCTCCGCGTGCGCGTCCTGACGGGCGTGCACGACGCGCTGGCGCCCGAACAGGGCGATGATCGCGAGGCCGGCGAGCGTGAGTGCCAGGCCGGTCCACGCGAGGTCGAGGTAGCCCCAGCCGGCGGCGATGACGAGGCCGCCGAGGAACGCACCGTTGGCGTTGCCGACGTTGAGCGCCGAGTGGCACAGCGCCGCCCCGAGCGACGGCGCGCCGGGAGAGAGGTCCATGAGCCGGGTCTGGAGCGCGAGACCCAGGATCTGCGACGTCACGCCCAGCAGGAACAGGGACGCGACGGCCGGGACCGGGCTCTGGCCCGTGAGCGCGAACGCGACGAGGGCGAGGGCCGTCGAGCCGAACCCGATCCACACGGTGCGCAGGACGTCCTTGTCGGCGAGCCGTCCGCCGACGATCGTCCCGAGCGTCATGCCGAGGCCGAAGATCGCGAGGACCACGGGCACGACGCCGAGCGCGAGGCCCGTGACCTCGGTCATGGTGGGCGCGACGTAGGAGTAGACGGCGAACATGCCGCCGAAGCCGATCGCGCCGCCCACGAAGCTGATCCACAGCGGGCCGTTCCTCAGCGCGGCGACCTCCTGGCTCACGCTCGACCCGGTGTCGCCCGCGCCGGCGGGGACCCAGCGCCACAGGGCCGCGAGCGTGATGCCGCCCAGGACGCCGATGAGCACGAACGCGGCACGCCAACCGAGCTGCTGGCCCGCGAACGTCGACAGCGGCACGCCCACGACGTTCGCGATCGTGAGGCCGGTCATCATCATGGCCACGGCGTGGCCGCGGCGCCCGGGCCCGGCGACGGCGGCGCCGACCGCGGCGCCGACCCCGAAGAACGCCCCGTGCGGCAGGCCTGCGAGGAAGCGGCCCGCGATGAGCCCCTCGATGCTGGGGGCCGCTGCCGAGAGCACGTTGCCGAGCGTGTAGGCGAGCATGAGCGCGATGAGCAGCTTCTTGCGCGAGACGCGCGCCGCGAGCACGGTCAGCAGGGGTGCGCCGACGACGACGCCCACGGCGTAGGCCGTGATGGCGTGCCCGGTGAGCGGGATGGAGGCGTCGAACGCGTCGGCGATGTCGGGCAGCAGGCCCATGGTCGCGAACTCGGTCGTGCCGATCGTGAAGCCGCCCGCGGCGAGCGCGAGCAGCGCGAGCCCGGTGGCGCGGGTGCCGCGGGCTGCGCCGCCGCCTGCCCGACGACGTCGCGCGCCCGGGGCGGGCGCGTCGGCGTGGGTGTCGGTCGGGCCGGGCAGGCTGGTGCTGTCGACGGTCAAGGCGGACCCTTTCGAGGGTGTTCAGGGACGGACTACTGCGGATCGAATCGATTCGAACCGTTCGCTGACACCGTCGGCAGCGTGCTGCGGGGAGAACGTCAGTCTAGACCGGGGCGTGGCCCGCGGCGAGGGGCTGCGGCACGACCCACACGCGGGACGCCGCCGGGAGCCCCAGGTGCACCGGGCTCTCGTCGCTCCCCCACGTGATGGCCATGGTGCCCGCGTACTCGCGCCTCTCCTGCACGCAGACCTCGGCGTCGAGCCCCAGACCCAGCTCGGCGAGGTACCGCAGCACGTCCGGGTCCGAGTCGGAGATCCGCGCGACGACCGCGCACGCCCCCGCGTCGAGCTCCGAGAGCCGGACCGCCGCCGGTCGCGGGACGTGGCCCGACGCCGTCGGGATCGGGTCACCGTGCGGGTCGCGCGTCGGGTGTCCGAGCAACGCGTCGATGCGGTCGAGCATGAGGTCGGACACCGCGTGCTCCAGGACCTCGGCCTCGTCGTGCACCTCGTCCCACGAGTACCCCAGCTCCGAGACCAGGTACGTCTCGAGGATGCGGTGCCGCCGGACCATCGCGACCGCGTGGGAACGCCCCAGGTCCGTGAGCTCGATCGCGCCGTAGCGGGCGTGCACCAGCAGGCCCTGCGAGGACAGGCGACGCACGGTCTCCGAGACGGTCGAGGCCCCGACCCCCAGCCGGTCCGCGAGGAGCTTGGTGGTCACGGGCTCGTCGGACCACTCCTGCGCCGACCACACCACCTTGAGGTAGTCCTGGGCGACGGAGGTCAGGTCGAGGGGATGGTCCACGGCGCTCACTCTATTTCACGGCCCTCCACGGGGCCGGGCGGACCGAGGCACGGACACCCGGGCACGCGTCGGCCCCCGGCAGCCCGCGCCCCGCCCCGGCCCCTCACCCGGCGACCAGCTCCACGGGCTCGCGCTCCGCCGTCGGGCCTGCGGCCTGCACGCGCGGGCGGCGGGCCAGGTGCACCACGTACGCGACCGCGAACACCACGCCCTGCGCCACCACGATCGTCGCGGCGCTCGCGGTGTCGAGGTAGTAGCTCGCGTAGATCCCGACGACCGCGCAGCCCACCGCGACGAGCGGCGCGACCACGAGCATGCGGGACATGCGGTCGACCAGGAGGTAGGCCGTGGCCCCCGGCGTGATGACCAGGGCCACGACGAGGACGACGCCGACCGCCTGGAGCGCGACCACCACGGTCAGCGCGAGCGAGCCGAGCAGCAGCGCGGACAACCGGCGCGGCGAGATGCCGACCGCGTGCGCGTGCACGGGGTCGAACGCGAAGAGCGTCAGGTCCCGCCGCTTGAGCACGAGCACCACGGTCGTCAGCGCGCCGAGCACCACGACCTGCCACAGGTCCGTGTCGGTGATGCCGAGCATGTTGCCGAACAGGATGTGGCCCAGGTCGATCTGGCTCGGTGTGACCGAGACGAGCACGATCCCGATCGCGAACAGCGTCGTGAAGACCACGCCGATCGCCGCGTCCTCCTTGAGCCGGCTCGTGTCCCGGACCGTGCCGATCAGCGCGACCGCCCCGATCCCGAACACGAGCGCGCCCACCGCGAACGGCACGCCGACGATGTAGGACAGCACGACGCCCGGCAGCACGGCGTGCGAGACCGCGTCCCCGAGCAGCGACCAGCCGATCATGATGAGCCAGCAGCTCAGGAGCGCGCACACGATGCTCGCGACGACCGCGACGAGCAGCGCGCGCTGCACGAACTCGTACTCGAGGGGCGCAGCGAGCCACGTCCCCGCGGCAGAGAGCAGGTCCAGCGGGTTCATCGGGCGGCTCCTTCGGTCGTCGCGGAGCCCCGGCTCGCCGCGAGAGGGTCGATCCCGAACGTGCGGGCCAGGTTCTCGGGGCGCAGCACCACGTCGGGTGGACCGGTCATGATGACGCGGCGCTGGAGCAGGATCGCGTCGTCGACGAGGTCCGGCAGGGAGGACAGGTCGTGCGTCGAGACCAGGACGGCGCAACCGGCCGCCGCCAGGCTCCTCAGCACGGCGGTGATCTGCGCCTCCGAGACCTTGTCTACCCCGGCGAACGGCTCGTCGAGCAGCAGCAGCCGCGCGCCCTGGGCGATCGCGCGGGCGACGAAGACCCGCTTGCGCTGCCCCCCGGACAGCCGACCGATCTGACGGTGCGCGAGGTCCGCGAGCCCCACGCGCTCCAGGGCGTCGGCCACGGCCCGGCGGTCCTCGGCCCGCGCCCGGCGCGTCGGCCCGAGCCCCCCGTAGCGCCCCATGGACACGACGTCGCGCACGTCGACCGGGAACGCCCAGTCGACGTCCTCGGACTGCGGAACGTAGCCGACGAGCCCGTCCTTGCGCGCCGCGTCCGCGTCGTGGCCGTAGATCCGCACGTCCCCGGCCTGGGTCACGCCGTTGCCGCGCGTCATGCCCATGACGGAGCGGAACAGGGTCGACTTGCCCGAGCCGTTCGCCCCGATCAGCCCGGTCACGGTGCCGGGAGCGAGCGACAGGCCGACGTCCTCGAGCGCGAGGACCTCGCGGTACCGGACGGTGAGACCGTGGACGGCGAGGGCGGGCGTGGGGTCCATGTGCGGCTCCGGGAGGTCGGGTCGGGTGGTGGTTCGGCCGGTTGCTCGGCCGGTTGTTCGGCCGGTGGCCGGACCGGGGGTCTCCCCCACGGTCGCCCGGCGAGCGCTCGTCACGACCCGCCCCGCAGTCCCGCGCCGATGACGCGCGCGTCGTGGGCGAGCAGGTCGAGATAGGTGGGGACGGCGCCGTCGGGCCGGGACAGCGAGTCGACGTAGAGCGTGCCCGCGTACGTCGCGCCCGTCTCCGCCGCGACCTGCCGCTGGGCTGCGGCCGAGACCGTGGTCTCGCAGAACACGGCGCGCACCTCGTTCTCCCGGACGTAGTCGATGACGCGCGCGACCTGCTGCGGCGTGCCCTGCTGGTCGGCGTTGACGGGCCACAGGAACCTCTCGTCGAGCCCGACGTCGCGCGCCAGGTAGGAGAAGGCCCCCTCGCACGTGACGAGCGCGCGGGAGCCGGCCGGGACCTGGTCGACCTCGGCCGCGAGCTCACGGCCCACGGCCTCGATGCGCTCGGCATAGTCGGCGGCGTTCGCACGGTAGTCGGCTGCGTTCGCCGGGTCCGCCGCCGCGAAGGCCTCGCCGATGTTGTGCGCGTAGATCGCGCCGTTGACGGGTGACATCCAGGCGTGCGGGTTGGGGCGCCCGTCGTACGCCCCGGAGCCGATCTCGATCACGTCGACACCCTCGGAGACCGTGACGTGCGGGGCGTCGAGCCGCGCGACGAAAGGCTCGAACCACTTCTCGAGCCCGAGCCCGTTGTCGAGGACCAGGTCCGCGCTCGCGGCGCGGCGCAGGTCCGCGGGCGTGGGCTCGTAGCCGTGGATCTCGGCACCGACCTTGGTCAGGGACGCGACCTCGACGTGGTCCCCGCCGACCTCGCGGGCCATGTCGGCGAGGACGGTGAAGGTGGTCAGCACCTCCAGCCGCCCGACGGCGTCGCTCGCCCCCCCGACGAGGCTCTCCTCGGGCCCGGGTTCGCCCTGGGCGAGGTCGACCGCGCACCCCGTGGCGAGGAGCAGTGCGACGAGTCCTCCGAGGAGGGGTTTCACCCCTGTGCGAAGTCGAAAGTTCGGCATACCGAACTTTAACCATGGACGAGGCTCCGCGTCGAGTACCCGGGGGTGAGGGTCGAGCACGGGTCCGCTTCCCGCGGGATGCGGACGGGGACGCCCGGCCGGACGATGCCGGGAGGCGGTTCAGGGCGCGGGAGTCTGCGCGGGCGCACCGCGTTCGAGCTGGAGCAGCATCTCGACGGTGCCCGTCGGGTCGAGCGTCACGAACGGCAGCTCCGGCACGTGCACCCCGTAGTCGGCGAACGTCACCGGGATGGCCCCGCTGACCTGGACCCCGTCGCCCGAGCGCCGCGCCTCGAGCGTCACGGTCACGGGTTCGGTCACGTCGCGGATCGTGAGGGTTCCCCGGGCCTTGACCGTCAGGGGCTCTCCCCGGTTCTCGATCCCCGCGAGGTCGACCGGCTCGGTGAGGATGAACACCGCGTTGGGGAAGACGTCGGTCTCGAGGAGGCGCCGGAACGCGTCGTCACGCACCACGCTGTCGCTCGCGATCGATGCCGTGTCCACCGTGACGTCGGCCCGGACGAGCTCGCCGTCGGTGACCACGAGCGAGCCGCCGACCGCCTCGGTACGGCCCACGACCGTGCCCTTCTCACCGCTGAGAACCTCGTCGACCCGGTACCCGGCCTGCGAGCCGGGACTCACGACCCACGTGCCGTCCGGGTCGAAGGGCCCTGGGTCGGGCGACTCCGACGGCGGGGCGCTCTCCCCCGGCGTCTGCAGGCCCAGCGGAGGCGGCGGGTTGCCCGCGGAGATGCGGGTCACGACGTACGGCCCGGCGAGCACGATCACCAGCGCCGCGACGACCGCGACGAGGATCCACCGGGCACCTCTGCTCATGCCCCGTATTCTGCCGTGCCGCTCACGACCGTCCGGACCTCGAGGGTCCGATTCACCCGGTCCGGCGGGATCGCTCACGGGTCCCTCACCTCCGCCCGCTCGCCGAGGGCCCGGCACCGACGATCAGGGCGTCCGGCACGACGGCGCCCTGGTCCTGCCCGGGCGCCCCGGCGCCCTCACCATCGCTCCCGTCGCCCGAGCCGTCCCCCTCCTCGGTGCCGTCGGGAACGACGCCCCCGTCTGTGCCCTCGGTGCCCTCGGTGCCGTCGACGCCCTCGAGGACCTCCTCGGACGCCGGCACGGGGAACGGCTCGCGCGCCGCGACCTGGGCGCTGCCGTCGGGGAAGACCTGCACGAGCTGCCAGTCGACGAACTCCCGGGCGACCGGGTCGAAACGCAGGACCGTCATCTCGGCGACTCCCTTGAGGGGCCCGACCGTCGGCTCGCCGGACTCTGCACCCGCGGTGCTCGCGCTGACGTAGCGGATGCCGAGCCCGAACTGCTCGGGCCCCTTGCGCCGGTGCGTGTGGCCCGAGACCTGGAGCGGGACGCACCCCGACTCGAGGGACTCGTTCCCGATGCGCGGGGTGTGGATGAGGAGCAGGTCGACGCCGTCCTTCGCCGAGCACGCGGTCTCGGCGAGCCTCTCCGCCTGCTCGGTCGGGGTCTCGGGCCGGGCCGCCTTGGAGCCCGCCCCGATCCGCGTCTCGAGCGCGTCGCGGTCGCCGAGGATGCGGACGCCGTCGACCTCGATCACGTCGCCGTCGAGGATCTTGACCCCCCGCCGGCGCTCCTGCGCCGAGGTCTCGACGCTGTCGTGGTTCCCGTCCGCGACGACCATCGTGGCGCCGTCGGGCACGGCGGAGATGAAGGAGTTCACGCAGAACTGCTCGACGCTCGTCCCGTTCATGGTCGTGTCGCCCGCGTTGAGGACGATGTCCGCCCCCGACCGGACACCCGCGGTCTTGATGAGCGGGGTCATGCCGGTGTTGCAGTGCAGGTCGGAGACGACCAGCATCGAGACGAGCTCGTCCTCGGGAGTCGCGGACGGCGCCTCGGTCGCCCCGGGGGTGCCGGGGCGGCGTGCCGGGTCGTCGGTCTCCCCGCCGGTCGCTTCGGCCGCGCTGCCCGACGGC
The DNA here is from genome assembly GCF_042789955.1 of Oerskovia sp. NPDC056781. Taxonomy (NCBI): domain Bacteria; kingdom Bacillati; phylum Actinomycetota; class Actinomycetes; order Micrococcales; family Cellulomonadaceae; genus Oerskovia; species Oerskovia sp. NPDC056781. The sequence continues at coordinate 6,854 of NZ_JBHUAD010000002.1, read as the reverse complement.
GTCTCCCCGGTAGGGTCCGCACCCTCGCCCTGCGCACCGGCAGGGTCGTCTGCGAGACCGTCCACCCCGAGGTCCCCTTCCGCCGGGGGCTCGGCAGCCGCGTCCCGCGCGGCCTGCGCCTCGGCCTCTGCCTGGGCGGCCGCGGCCTCCTCGAGCACGTCCCGCTCGTCCCACGCGGCCACGAGCGCGTCGTTCGCTCCCGCGTAGAACTTCTCGTTGTCCCGGTAGGCGTTCAGGAGCTGGCCGCCGTAGGTGTCGACGACGCCGGCGAGCCGTCCCGTGATCCGGGCGCCCTCGAGCGGGGTGCCTTCGAAGACCGCGGACGCGGGACGCGAGTCCGTCTGCGCGGGCTCCTCGCCCGACGCCGAGACCACGCCGACGACGAGCGAGACGACGAGGACGCCCGCGGTGAGCTCCCAGGTCCGCGGGACGAGGGCGTCGGAGATCTCGACGCGTCGGCCGCGACCGAGCAGGAGGTAGAGACCGGCGCCGCCCGCTGCGACGACGAGCATCGCCAGGCCCGTGCGGGCCAGCGCGTCGACCACGAGCGCACGGGCGACCTGGTCGATCGTGGTCTGCGGGCCGCTGAAGAACTGCAGGTACCCCTGCAGGTCCTGGCTGAGCGCGGCGATCGTGGTGGCCTGGTCGAACGCCGTGAGGTCCGCAGGGATCTCCTCGACCGTGATCCGGGCTCCCAGCCCGGCCGGCAGCGGCGAGTCGATCTCGAGCGTGCCGAGCGGCCCCAGGTCGACCACGACGAGGCTGTCGGTCGTCACCTCGTACCGCGCCTCGTGGGGACCGAGGCTGAGGTCGGCCGTCGCGGTGGTCACGCCGAAGACGACGCAGGGGACGAGGAGCGCGAGCCCGACCAGCGCGCGTCGGACCCAGCGGGGCGGGGTGGTACGGGGGCGATTCATCACCTCTCACCCTTCCCGATCCGCCACCCGGATGCCAGCGGGCACGCTCGCCGGCATCCGGGTGAATGTCACGCCCGCGCGGAGCGCAGCGCCACGAGGGCGATCGTGGCCGCCACCAGCATGAGGCCGAAGCCGATCCACGACGTCGTCCCCACACCGCTGCCGAAGGCCTCGTGCGCCGAGGCCAGCAGAGCCTGGGCCTGGTCGGCCGGCAGGGTCTCGGCGACCTGTGTCGCGCCCCCGAGGGTCTCGGCGGCTGCGGCCGCGTCCGCGACCGGGACGCCGTCGGGCACGACGACGTTGCGGTGGTAGGACGCCGTGAGGATGCTGCCGAGGACGGCCGTGCCGAGCACGGCGCCGACCTCGTACGCGGTCTCCGAGATCGCCGAGGCGGCCCCGGCCTTGTCGGCCGGGACGGCCGAGACGATCAGGTCGTTCGACACGGTCTCGGCCGCGCCGATCCCGATCGCGAGGACCACGAACGCGACGACGAGCACCATGAGCGTGCTCGCACCCGCGCTCAGGGCCACGATCGCGTAGCCCGCCGCCGCGAACAGCAGCGCGACCGCGACCACGTACGACGGTCGGACCCTGCGCACGACCCGCACGACGAGCAGGCCCGCGACGATCATCGCGGCCAGCCCCGGCAGCAGCGCGTAGCCGGCCTTCATGGGGCTCAGTCCGATCACGAGCTGGACGTCCTGCGACACGAAGAACAGGAAGCCCACGAGCGAGAACACGGACAAGAGGTTGATCACGACCGCACCCGAGAACTCGCCCCGGCGGAACAGGCGCACGTCGATCATGGGGTCGGGCCGCCCGAGCTGGCGACGCACGAACACCCACCCGGCGACGACCCCGAGGACGAGCGCACCCACGGCGAGCGCGCTGGGCCCGGACTTGGCGAGGGTCTTGATGCCGAGCACGATCGGCGCCATGGTCGCCATCGAGAGCACGATCGACAGGACGTCGACCCGGCCGGGGTTCGCATCCTTCGACTCCGGCACGAAGATCGGCGCCAGGACCAGGAGGAGGAGCAGCACGGGAACCGCGAGCAGGAAGACCGAGCCCCACCACGAGTGCTCGAGCAGGAAGCCGCCCGCGATCGGGCCGATCGCGTTGCCGGCCGCGAAGCCCGCGGCCCAGATCGCGATCGCGAGCCGGCGCTCCTCGCGGTCGGTGAAGATGTTGCGCAGCAGCGAGAGCGTCGGCGGCATGATCATGGCGCCGAAGAACCCGAGCCCTGCGCGCGACGCGACGAGCGCCTCGGCGCTGGGCGCGTAGGCCGCGACGACCGAGATCGCGGCGAAGCCGACGGCCCCGATCAGCAGCAGCCTGCGGCGCCCGATGCGGTCGGCGAACGAGCCCATCGAGACGAGCAGCCCGGCGAGCACGAGCGGGTAGATGTCGATCATCCACAGCAGCTGGGTCCCTGTGGGTCGCAGCGCCTCGGAGATCTGCGGCAGCGCGAAGGTGAGGACCGTGTTGTCGATCGAGACGAGCAGCACGGGGAGCATGAGCACGGCGAGCGCGATCCACCGGCGGTTGCGGGTCAGCGGCGCGCCGGAGGTCGCGGGGGTGGTCGAGGCGCCCTGGGGGCCGTGCGGGTCCCGGGGCGTCCGGTTGTCCTGGACGAGAGTCACGGGAGCAGTCCTTTCACGTACGAGGACGGTCGGGGCGGCGCTGTGGCGCCGGACTGCCAACCGTCCAGACGGTACAGTAACCGACCGGACGGTACACTTTCAAGATGCCGCCGCCCCCTGCCGCTCGCGCCAAGGTCCTCGAGGCATTCGCCACCCTGCTCGTCACTCAGGGAGAACGCGCGGCCACGCTCGACGCCGTCGCCGCGGAGGCCGGTGTCTCCAAGGGCGGCCTGCTCTATCACTTCGGTTCCAAGATCGCGCTCGCCGAGGGGCTCATGGGGCTCCTGCGCGAGCTGACCGCCGCAGACGTCGAGACCATGCGCTCGTGGCCGGCCGGACCCGTCGACTACTTCATCCGGACGTCCGCCGACTCGGACAGCGGCTTCGAGCTCGTCTACGTCGCCGTCTCACGGCTGGCCCAGGGCAGTTACCCGCAGGCCCGTGCCGCGCTCGACGACGCCCACGACGCCTGGACCGGCGCCGTGCTCGAGGTCGTCGGCGACCCCGTCCTCACCCGGGCGATCATGCTTATCGGCGACGGCCTGTACGCCCAGGCCAGCGAGCACTTCGCGAGCGGCGAGGCCCCCTCGGCCGCGAGCCAGGACCAGGCCGGCTCGATCGACGAGCTCCTCGCCCTGATCGACGAGATGGTCGCGCTCCGCACCGGGCGCTGACTCCCGACCGCCAGACCGCCGCCAGGTGCGCGAACCGGTGCGACGTCGTCGGGCACCGCGCAGGATCCGGACCGTGACCGACCGCGCCGGACGACCCCGGACGTGCGGGAGGCGTCGGCCGCCCCCAGTGGCAACCGACGCCCCATTCCTCCCGCACACCTCATGCGGTCCCCCCGCCCTGCGAGCAGTGCGGGGAGATCCCGTACCTCGTCCCGGTCCCACGGTCCGTAGCGTGGGGGCGTCCGGGAAGACGACGGTCAGGGAGTGCCCGAGGGGCACTCACGGACCAGTGTCCCCCCTCGGCCGCGCGTCCGCCAGACCGGACGTCGCATGCGTTGCGCACTGCACACGTCCGGATGCGGGAGGCGCCCCTCCCGACCGCGGCACGACGTCACGCCGACCGGGCGACACCCTCATCCCAGCCGCACCACGCCGGTCCACGCCTCCGCGAGCAGGTCGTGACCCGCCGGGGTGGGGTGCACTCCGTCGTACGCCCAGGCCTGCGGGCCGAGCCCGCTCGTCGCGACGGCCTGCGCGAACGGCCCGTCGGTCGCCACGAGCGGCAGCCCGTACTCCCCCGCGAGCCGCCGCACGACCTGGATCTTGGGGTCGAGGTCCTCGCGCCAGCCCCACTGCTCCGCGCGGACCGGCACCAGGAAGGGCTCGACCAGGACGATCGACGCCTGCGGCGCACCGACCCTCGTGCGGTCGAGCAGGTCGCGGTAGCCGGCCTCGAACGCCTCGGCGCTCGTCACGTCCCCGGCGTCGTACCGGCGCCACGTGTCGTTGATCCCGATCTTGATCGACACGAGGTCGGGCTCGAGCGCGAGGACGTCCGCGTCCCACCTCGCTTGGAGGTCCACGACCCGGTGACCGCTCACGCCACGGTTGAGCACCTCGACCCCGTGACGCCCGCACACGCCGGCGACCCGGGACGCGTAGCCGTGCCCGAGCCCGAACTCCCCCTCCGCGAGCCGGCCGGCGTCCGTGATCGAGTCGCCGATCAGGACGGCCCGCGACCCCGGTGCCAGCACCGCGCGGCTCACGCCGTGCCCGCCTCGACGGCCGCGACAGGACGTCCGCCCCGCCCCGTCCGCGCAGCGCTCGCGGCCGCCGCACGCTCGGCCTCGACCGCTGCGGCCACGTGGCGCAGCGCGTCCTGGAGCGGGGCGTAGTGCGCGACGACCGCGGCCCGGTACGCGTCGGCGTCCCCCGCCTCGGCCGCCCGCAGCATCGCCCCGTGCGCCTTCGCCGTGAGGTCGATCTGCTCGGGCGCCGGCAGGCCCAGCTTGGGCGAGACCACCTGGTGCACGTCCCAGAACGCGGTGCCGAGCTGCGCGACGAGGAAGTTGTCGAGGTGCGCGAGCAGGTGCGAGTGGAACTCGCGGTCCTCCTCGAAGAAGTCCTCGCCCTTCTGCGCCTTGCGCTCCATCGCGGCGACGAGGCTCTCGAGGTCGGGGTTCGACGTCCCGGCCATCTCGGTGACGATCTGCTCGGCCATCGACAGGTCGAGCGCCTGACGCACCTCGACCACCTCGCGCAGCGCCGAGAAGTCGTCGCCCGGGATCAGCACCCCGCGGAACACGAGCCCCTCGACCAACGGCTTGAGCGAGAGCTGGCCCACGTAGGTGCCGTAGCCGTGGCGCACCTCGACGATGTCGAGGGCCGCGAGGGTCCTGATCGCCTCGCGGACGTTCGACCTGCTGACCCCGAGGAGCGAGCAGAGCTCGGCCTCGGTCGGCAGCAGGTCTCCGGGCCGCAGATGGGCCCGCAGGATGTACTCCTTGATCTGTTCGGTGGTCGTCGGGGGACGCACCCCCTGACCTCCGAAGCCCAGATGTCCCCCGGGCTCGGTAGCTGTCATGCGCCTTGACCTCCTCAGAAATTGCCTCTACGGTTCAACCCTACCAGCGTCAGACATCAGACGTCCTATATCTGGAGAGTTCATGGCTACCTCGATGGCGACTAGCACGAACGCGACCGACACCTCTCGCCGGAGCTTCCTCAAGCTCGCCGGCGTGATCGGCGCAGGAGCGGTGATCGCAGGCACGATCGCCGCCTGCGGCGGACCCGCGTCCACCTCGGCCGACCCGCAGACCACCCCCGCCGGTGGCGGGGCCAAGCCCAACCTCGACGGCACGATCGAGGCGGGCATCTCCTACGCCCTGTCGACCGGCTTCGACCCCATGACGACGTCCGGCGCCGTGACCATGGCCGCCAACTGGCACGTCCTCGAGGGACTCGTCGAGCTCGACCCCGCAGCCCGCACGCCCTACGCCGCGCTCGGCAAGGAACTGCCCAAGAAGATCGACGAGACCACCTGGGAGGTCACGCTGCGCGACGGCGCGACGTTCCACGACGGCTCCCCCGTCACGACCGACGACGTGGTCTTCAGCTTCAACCGCGTCCTCGACCCGGCGAACGCCTCGCTCTACTCGCAGTTCCTGCCGTTCCTCGCCTCGGTCGCCGCCAAGGACGACAAGACCGTCACGTTCACGCTCAACTACCCGTTCGGGCTGTTCGTCGACCGCGTCTCGGTCGTCAAGATCGTCCCGAAGGCGATCGTCGAGGCCGACCCCAAGGCCTACGACTCGCTGCCCGTGGGCTCGGGCCCGTACAGGCTCACGAGCGCGACGGTCGACGACAAGATCACGTTCGAGCGCTTCGACGCCTACAACGGCTCCCGCCCGGCGCTCGCCAAGGCCATGACGTGGAACCTGCTCTCCGACGCCGCCGCCCGCGTGACCGCGGTCGAGTCGGGCCGCGTCCAGGCCATCGAGGACGTGCCCTACCTCGACGCCGACCGGCTCGCGAACGCCGTGACCGTCGAGTCCGTCCAGTCGTTCGGCCTGCTGTTCATGATGTTCGACTGCTCCAAGGCGCCGTTCACCGACAAGCGCGTCCGTCAGGCGTTCTTCCACGCGCTCGACATGGACAAGATCATCAGCACGGGCCTGCTCGGCAACGCGACCGCCGCGACCAGCTTCCTGCACAAGGAGCACCCGTCGTACGTCAAGGCCTCGACGGTCTACTCGCACGACCCCGCCAAGGCCAAGAAGCTCCTCGCCGACGCGGGCGTGAGCAGCATGGCGATCACGCTCCTGACGACCGACACGAGCTGGGTCAAGGACGTCGCCCCGCTCATCAAGGAGGACCTCGACGCCGTCGGGATCGCCACGACCCTGGACATCGGCCAGTCCGGCGGACAGTACAAGAAGGTCGACGACGGCGGGCTCGAGGTCATGGTGGCCCCCGGCGACCCGTCCGTCTTCGGCAACGACCCCGACCTGCTCCTGCGCTGGTGGTACTCGGGCTCGGTCTGGCCGGTCAAGCGCTACCGCTGGGCGAGCACGCCCGAGTTCGCGGAGGTCACGCGCCTGCTCGACCAGGGCGCCGCCGAGCAGGACGCCGCCCAGCAGAAGAAGACCTGGGGCGAGGTGTTCGACATCCTCTCCGACGAGGTCCCGCTGTACCCGCTGCTGCACCGCAAGCTTCCCAGCGCGTGGGAGGACTCGGCGCTCGACGGGTTCAAGCCCCTCCCCGTCACGGGCCTGTCCTTCCTGGACGTCTCCCGCACCGCCTGACGTCCCCGTGTTCCGGGTGGCGGCGGCGCCTTGCGC
>NZ_JBHUAD010000001.1:0-74586 GCF_042789955.1 Oerskovia sp. NPDC056781 | reverse complement strand
CTCCCACCCGGCCCGCTGTCGTCCGCGGGGCGAGGCCTCAGTCGGCGACGATCCGGGCCGCGAGGCGGGGTGCCACGCGGTGGAGCGCCAGCAGGGGCCTCACGGCTCCGACATGGACCCTGTCCCTGCGCCCGGCGAGCGCCGACAGGATGGCGGAAGCGGCGGCGTCGGGCGTGATCTTGCGTGCCCCGCGGCCTGCCGTCATCGCGGTGTCGACGAGGGGGAGCGCGACCTCGATCGCACGGACGTGGGAGGCCGTGGCGCGGAGCTGGTACCCGAGCGACGTGGTGAAGGCGCTCAGGCCGGCCTTGGCCGCGCAGTAGACGGGTGCCGAGCGCTTGGGGACGGTCCCGAGCGCGGACGTGACGGAGACGACCGCCGCGCGCGGTGCCTCCGCGAGGACCGGCAGGAGGTGCGCGGTCAGGTGCAGCGGGGCGCCGAGGTCGGTGGCGAGCTCGGTGGTCGCGTCCCGCACGAGGGGGCCGGTCGCCCCAGGCCGCGGCGTGACGACCCAGTCGCGGTCGAGCTGGACGGCGGCGTTGTGCACGACGAGGTCCAGACCGGGCAGGGCGGCCGCCGTGCGCGCGAGGCGGGCGACGTCGTCGGGGTCCGAGAGGTCCGCGACCAGCGTGCGCAGGCCGGGGACCTGGGTTGCGGCGTCCGCGAGGCGGCCGGGATCGCGCCCGCACACGAGCACGGTCGTGCCGTCCGCCACGAGGCGTCGGGCGAGCGCCAGCCCGACGCCGGAGCTCCCGCCGGTCACGAGGGCTGCGGTCCAGCGGGGGCCGGGGGAGTCGCGTCCGGTGCGGGTCGAGACGTTCGCCTTATCTGTAACGCGCGTTACACTCATGGAGTCAACGTAGGCTCGCACCGTCCCACCGTCAACCCCTCGGAGCGCCCGTGTCACGCACCCCCGACGAAGAGCGACGCGCCCAGCTCGTCTCCGGCGCGCTCGACCACCTCCAGGCCACGGGCCTCGGCGGCTTCACGCTGCGATCCCTCGCACCGTCGCTCGGTACGAGCGCCCGGATGCTCGTGCACTACTTCGGGACCCGGGACGCCCTGCTCGACGCCGTCCTCGCCGAGCACCGTCGACGCATGATCGAGGCCCTCGACGCCGTCCCGACCGTGGACCCGCGCGTCACCGCACGCTCGGCCTGGGCCGGCATGACCGATCCTGCCCACACCGGGCACTTCACGCTCATGCTCCAGGTGCTCACGACGTCCCTCGAGGACGGCAACCCGCACCACGCGATCGCCCAGGACGCCGTGGCCGCGTGGGTCGAGCACGTCGAGCGCCTTCTCGTCGGCATCGGTCGCTCGCCCGAGGCCGCCCGCGTCGACGCCACGCTCCTCACGTCCGGCCTCAAGGGGCTCCTGCTCGACCGCCTCGTCACGGGCGACCTGGAACGGACGGACGCGGCGGCCCGGCGCCTGGTCGACCTCTTGCTCGCCCCCTGACCCGGCGCGACGACCCGCCAGGCGGCACACTGGAACCACCCCCCCAGCCACCCCACCGAAGGCGACAGATGCGCATCACGTTCCACGGACACTCCTGCGTCGCGCTCGAGCACGCGGGCACTACGCTCACCCTCGATCCCGGCACCCTCGCGGACACCGCCGCGGCGCTCGTCACCCCTGGGACGCTGCTCGTGACGCACGCGCACCCCGACCACCTCGACGTCGACGCCGTCCGGGCAGCGCTCGCGACGCACCCCGGGCTGCGCGTCCTCGGACCTGAGGCAGCGTTCGAGCGGCTGGGGGAGGCTCCCGACGGCGAACGCTTCCAGGTCGTCGAACCGGGAGACGTCCTGACGATCGGGTCGTTCTCGGTGCTGGTCGGGGGAGGGCAGCACGCGCTGATCCACCCGGACGTGCCTCGGGTCGCCAACGTCACCTACCTGGTGGCCGGCGACGGTGTGCGCACGTACCACCCGGGTGACTCGTTCAGCCCACCCCTGACCGACGACCGCCTCGACGTCCTCCTCGCGCCCGTGTCCGCGCCGTGGATGAAGGTCGCCGACGGCATCGACTTCGTCCGCTCGCTCGACCCTCGGACGGTGATCCCGATCCACGACGCGGTCCTGTCGCCGGCGGGCCTCGCACTGGTCCACCGGTTGTTCGGCGAGGGGCGCACCGGCGGCACGTACGACTACCGCCCGCTCGAGGTGGGCGGACATCTCGACGTCACCCCGAGAGGTGAGGAGCACACCATGACCCACGAGCCCGCGCCGCAGCGCGACCCGGAGGCGGTCGCCGACGCGATCCTGCGCGAGCATCCCGAGTTCGACGAGGTGCCCACGATCGAGGTCGACGAGACGGTCCCTCCGCGCCCCGAGGAGGAGGTCGCGGACGCCACGCGGGAGTAGGTGCTGCGGACGTCGGCCTACAGCAGCGGCCGCAGCGGCGCGAGCGCGACCTCGCCGAGCTTCGCCGCGAGCGACCGTCCGGACCACTCCTCGAGCGTGAGCTCGCGGCAGTTGCTGAGGTCGACGTCGTAGACCTTCTCCATCTGCGCCGCGATGCCGGCGTCGACGATCTCGAGGTTGACCTCGTAGTTCCCGGTCAGGCTGAGACGGTCGATGTTGGCCGTGCCGATCGTGGTCCACCTGCCGTCGATCGTCGCCGTCTTCGCGTGGACCATGGCGTCCTTGTAGAGCCAGATGGTCACGCCGCCGCGCAGCAGCGTCGTGTACAGGCCCTTGGAGAGCCAGTCCGCCACGACGTGGTTGGAGCGCTCGGGGACCAGGACCCGGACGTCGACGCCGCGCTGGGCCGCCATGAGCAGGGCGTCGAGGATCTCACGGTCAGGGATGAAGTAGGCCTGCGTGATGTAGATGTGGTCCGACGCCCGGTCGATCGCGTCCAGGTAGATGCCACGGATCGGGAAGACCAGGTGGGCGGGGGCGTTGCGGGCCGCGCGGAGCTCGGGCAGCCACAGCCGTGACCCCGGGTCCTCGAGGCGCGGCTGGCCCGGCTTGCGGTTCGAGTTCCAGAAGTCGACGAACGCGTTGCGCAGCTCCCAGGTGGACGGCCCCGCGAGCCGGATGTGGGTGTCGCGCCACTGCGTCGCGTACATGGCGCCGATGTTGTAGCCGCCGACGAAACCGATCTCGTCGTCGACCACGAGGATCTTGCGGTGGTCACGGCCCGACTTGCGGACGTTGAGCACCAGGACGCCCGGGCGGAAGACCGGGTAGCGGATCACGTGGATCGGCGCCGGGAACGTCAGGAACTCGCGGGGGACGACGAGGTTCGCGAAGCCGTCGTAGATCACGAAGACCTCGACGCCGCGCTCGGTCGCCTCGACGAGCGCGTCCTTGAACTCCTTGCCGAGGTCGTCACCCTTCCAGATGTACGTCTCGAGCATGATGCGCCGCTTGGCCCCGCGGATCGCCGCGAGCATCTCGCGGTAGAGGTCGTCACCGTAGGTGAAGATCGTCGTGGTCGTCTCGCCGATGCTCGCCTCGGCAGGGGCGGAGCGGGGGAACTTGCTGGGGTCGGTGACGCGTCGCTTGCGGATGGCGTCGGCGATCACCAGCCCGGTCGCGACGGTCACGGGGACCGCGACCGCGAGCACTGCTGCGCGGGCCATCACCGTTCGGGCGAGCTGGACGGGAGAGGTCTTCGAGGGGCGCACCTGCTCACCGTAGCCTCAGGTCGGCGCGAGCACCCGGAGAAATGGGGTGACTTTGCCCGTTGCGGTCACCGGTCCAGCACGTCACGCCCCGGGCGCGGCGTTTTCTTCGCCTATGTCCGTTTCGGGGAGGCTTTCGCTCCCCATCTCCGCAGGCAGGCCGGTCGACAGGGGGTGGGAGCGGATCGCGGCCGCGAGCTCACCCTCGATCCGGTCGAGGTAGACGCCCGTCGTGGCGATCGACGCGTGCCCCAGGAGCTCGGCGATGACCTTCACGTCCCAGCCCTGGGCGACGAGGAGCGTGGCAGTCGTGTGCCGCAGGGCGTGGGGGGTCGCTGCCCGCCGGTACTCCTCGGGCATCCGGGCGACGCACCGGTTGAGCAGCGCACGGATCGCCTGGGCGTCGATGCGCCGGCCGCGCCAGGTGAGCAGGAGAGCCCGGGCGGCATCGGCGTCGCCCGGCCTGCGCGCCAGGAGCGAGGGCCGGAGCGCGGCGAGGTACTCGTCGAGCGCCCGTGCGAGGGGCTCGGACAGGCTGACGGTGCGCACCGTGCCGCCCTTGCCCTTGATGCGCCAGCGGGTCTGGTCGGGTTCGCGGACGAAGTCGTCGACGTCCGCGCGGGCGACCTCCGAGACCCGTGGGCCCAGGATCAGCAGGAGCGCGATGATGAGGCGGTCCCGCACGGCGAGGTCGTGGTCGGGACGAGGTCGACCCGCACCGCTCGTCGCGGCGGGTGACGCACCCTCCGTCGGTCGCGGCTTGGTGCTCGCGGTCACGAGGAGAGCCTGTGCGGCCGTCGCCGACAGCGCGGTGCGCGCGACGCGCAGGCCGCCGCGGAGCCGGGCCGGGGGAGCGGCCCACTGCATCGGGTCGGCCTGGACCCATCCGTCGCGGGCCGCGTGGGTGAAGAACCGGGAGATCGACTGGCGGAACCTGTTGACGGTCGCGGCCGAGCGGCCCGGGCCGTCGGGTTTGGTCCGCGGGTCGGTGTATCGCCCGTCCGGGGTGATCTGGTACCGCAGGAGGAAGTCGTCGATGTCGGCACCGGTGATGTCGTCGAGGACGGTCTTGGGGCCCGCGAGGGAGGAGAACTCCCGCAGGTCACGCTCGTAGTTGCGCTGGGTCGTGGGGGAGAGGACGCCACGGAGCGTCTCCGCCGAGACGGAGGAGAGGTACGTGGAGACCGCCTCGGCGACGGTGACGCGGCGAAGGCGGGGAGGGGCGACCACCGAACAGCTCCTGAGGACGGGACGAGACCGGACATCCGGAGCATAGGGGGCGCCACTGACACGACAGCGAGCGGTCGAGGGCCGAGTGCACGAGGTCTCACCACGGTGTTGTGCTAAACACAATGGTTTGTCGCGTATGTCCCAATTGAAGGAGCGTACCGCAAGGCAGCGGCATCACGAAAGAAATCACGCCACGTGTCCTCAGATGCCCGACGGCGTCGCGACGGCTCGCCGCTCGGCTCGCCTCGTCATGGCGGGCCGCAGGGCGCTGGCCCTGGAGGGGGACCGGTCGAGAAGCGGGGCCCACCACAAGCGATACGCCCACCACGGCGCCGTGACGACGGCGACGACCGCCGTGAGGACGGCCGTCAGTGCCGTGACTGCGAGGACGGTCGCCAGGAGCGTCACCACGAGCACGCCACGTGCCGCACGGGCGGCGGCCGAGGCGCCCGAGCTGCGCACAGGGCGTCTGGACGAACCGAAGGTTCCTGCAGGATCCACGGGACGCGTGGCCACGAACGGTCCTGAGCTCATTCTCGACTCCCGGTCTCGGCGGGCGCTCCTGACTGACGCCCTTGCGAACGAGGGAGCCTGCGACCGGCTCCTGTGATGCAGCGCCGGCGGCTCCGGGGCGGCGTGACGACTGCGAGTCTGCGCGATATCAGCCGCTTCCGACGGGCCGTGCGCCGTCGAGAGGGGTGTGGTCCGAACGTCGTAATGACATAATGTACATTATCGGCGTTGTCTCGAAGGAGTCGAGAGGGGTGAGAACGCGCTGGCGCACCCGCGCCGCCGGTCACCTGCGAAGTACGGCTCCGTCGTCGGATCCGCCGCACAGTGGGCAGCGAGCCCGCGGATCTCGCGATGATGCGACATGCGGCGCCGTGCCGCGTACGACGCACGCAGCTCGTCGATCAGGCTGCTCCATCTCCGACGACGCCAGCACGAGATCTCCGTACGGGTCGATCTGCGCCAGCATCGGTCGTCCGCTCGCCACGCGCACCGCCGGACGGGCTCGCGGCCGTCGTCGCAGGCCGTGGCCAGGATCGTGCGGGTCGTGTGGCGCAAGCTCGTCCTCGCTGCGAGACCTCGACCAGAGCGATGTCGAGAGGCATGGCGGCCATGCAGTCGGTCGGTATGGTCCGCCCGCTCGCCCCGATCCTGCCTGCCACTCCCCCGGACCAACCGCTCGTTGAGGACATCGTTGCAGGTCAGAGGCCCTTTCCGAGGCTGCTGACCTGCACCGATGCCCTCGCCGCGGCGCCCGTGACCGTTCGGCTCAAGCTGCGGCTCTCTTGACGAGGTCCGCGATCGTCGCCTCGTTCTCGGGCGTCAGCTCCGTGAGCGCGTACGCGACGGGCCACAGGGTGCCGTCGTCGAGCTGTGCCACGTCGTTGAAGCCGAAGGTCGGATAGCGTGCACCGAACTTCTCCGCGGGCTGGAAGAAGCAGAGGATCTTACCGTCCTTGGCCCAGCCGGGCATCCCGTACCAGGTCTTCGGCGCGAGCGAGGGCGCGTGCTCGGCGACGAGCTCGTGGATCCGCGAGGCCATCGAACGGTCCGGCTCGGAGAGCTCCGCGATCTTCTCGAGCTGGGCCTTCTCCGCCTCGGCCCGGTTCGCGGACGCCTTGAGCTCCTTGGCGCGCTCCTTCATCGCCGCACGTTCCTCGGCCGAGAAGCCCTCGTAGGCCTTGCTGGTCGTCGTCGACTTCGTGGTGCCGGTCATCGCGATTCCCCTTCGTGGTGTGTCTGCCGTCGGGTTCGACGCTACTGAGGGGCGACGGAGCGCGCTTCTCCAGATCTGCTCGATCGTGCCGGGGTGACGCAGCGGCCTGTTCTCCGCAGCGGAAGAACTCGTGTCGTCGGGCTTTCTCCGAGCGAGTCCGTGAACGGAGAAGATTGTCGCCGAGGAATTCACGGCGCGTCGTTCGGCGAAAATCCCTTGCTCACGTGAGGAGGCGTCGTGCTAGCGTCGCGGTGATCGCGACCCGTCGAGGAGGTGAGACCCGTGAACGCAGCATCCATACCGGGCGCTCCCCCGCAGCCCACGATCACGCGACGGCGCTAGTCGCCACCGGGAGCGCTTGCCAGCTTCTTCGCGAAAGGCGACTCCCATGAACACCTCACCCTCTTCTCCCGCGCACTCCCCCGCGACGCCCGACCCCGGCCCGCAGGCACGACCTGCCGGTGGCCGGGCCGTGGTCCTCGGTGGCGGGGGCTCGACCGGAAACGCCTGGCTGATCGGCGTCGTCGCCGGCCTGTTCGAGGCCGGTATGGACGTGACCACCCCCGACGTGACCGTCGGGACGTCGGCCGGCTCGACCGCTGCCGCCCAGCTGGCGGGTGCGGCCCCGGCCGACCTGCTGGCGGCCGCCCTTGCCTCGCCCCCTCCGGAGCGACGCGCTCCGGAGGGAGCTGCCCGCAGGCCTGTCGACGACCACCTCGAACGGATGCGCACCCTCATCGCCTCGGCTCACGACCCGGCTGACCTGCGCAGACGTGTGGGCGCCGCAACGCTCGAGCGGGGGTCGACGTCGGACGGCTCCTGGCAGGAACGGTGGCGGTCCACGGTCGCGTCACGGCTGCCGGGTCAGGAGTGGCCGCTGCGACGGGTTCTCCTCACGGCCGTCGACGCCGAGACCGGCGACCCGGTCGTGTTCGATCGCGACAGCGGGGTCGACCTGGTCGATGCCGTCGCTGCGAGCTGTTCGAGCGGTCTTCCCTACGAGATCGCCGGTCGCCGGTACATCGACGGGGGCTACCGGCGCAACGAGAACGCCGACCTCGCCGGGGGGTACGGGCGGGTGCTCGTGCTGTCCCCGTTCGGCGGCCGGTCCCTCACTCCGCCGACGTGGGGCCTGCAGCTGGCGACGCAGGTCGACGAGCTCCGCGCGCGTGGCAGCGAGGTCGTGACGATCTTCCCGGACGTCGGCTCCGCGCACCTGTTCGGTGCCAACGCGATGGACCTGTCCCTCCGTCCCCTGGCTGCTGGCGCCGGGCATCAGCAGGGCCTGGCTGTGGCCGATCGCCTGACCGATTTCTGGCGCTGACGCTCCGAGGGGAATGGCATTCCCCCGGTCGCATGGTGCGAAATGCGCCACGCGACCGGGGGAATGCGGAGGCTTCTCGAGAATTCAGGTCAGCCGTTCCGAGAGGTGGACCGTCACCGTGTCTCCGATGTCCTTCCCGAGCTTCTGACGGAGCTTTGCGCTGATCGAGAGCATGTGGCCACCGGACCCGGTCGGCATGAGTCCGGCCGTGAGGTCGTGGCCGTCCACGGTCGCGGCCACCCGCACGGCCTTCCCCGTGCCCAGGAGCTCCACCGAGTCGGGTACCTCGACGCACGACCACACGTCGTCGCGCACGGTCACCCCGATCGGTGCGGAGAATGTGACGTCCATCGGACCTGGACTCGTGCTCACCACGTGACCCCCCTCGTCGTCGCCGGCGCCGTGTGCGTCGTGCGTCGTCCGACTCTATCGAGCGGCGCCGGCCGTTTGCCCCACCCTGCCGGCGCGAAGTGTCTTGATGTCGACAGACTTCTCCAGGAAGCCCTGAGAGCGTCGGCGCTCTTGCCGCGGTCGGCGCATCTCGGACACGTCACCGCACGGATGGAACTGGTCGTGAATGTCCGTTGTGCGCCGGGAGGATCGATACCCCGTGAGTTCTAGACCCACGGGGCGCGAGCCGCCGCTCCCCCGTGAGGCGTTGCGAGATCAACGATCTGCGGCAGTCGGCTACGGCCCCCTGATGCCCCGTGGGCACACCATGGGCACTAGCCGGGCGAGACCGCGCGCAGTCGCGCCGTCTCCAGGGCGACCGCGACGCCGTCGAGATCCTTCTCGAAAAGGTCCGCGTAGACGTCGAGGGTCATGCTCGCGGAGGCATGTCCCAGCATGCGCTGGACGGCCTTGACGTTCGCCCCCGCGGACACCGCGAGGCTCGCGGCGCTGTGGCGGAGGTCGTGCGGGGTGAGGTGGTCGTCGATGCCCGCGTCGCGGGCCGCACGGGAGAACCAGCCGGTGCCCGACTTGGACCGCTTGAGGTAGGTGCCTCGGTCGCCGTGGAAGACGACGTCGTCGCGCCCCTTGCCCTCGCACGCTGCGGCCAGGGGCATCGAGAGGAACGCGGGGAACGGGACGGAGCGCCGCTCGTGGGTCTTGGGCGTCCCGACGACGATCTCGGAGCCGACCTCGACCGCGTTCTGGTTGATGCGCAGGCGCTGCCGGAGCATGTCGAGGTCCCGGACGCGCAGGCCCGCGGCCTCGCCCCATCGCAGCCCGCAGTAGGCGAGGACCAGGACGAGGGTCTCGTGCCGGCCGGCCGCGGCGGCGAGCGCGGCGACCTGCCGGTGGTCGAGGTAGGTGTGCTCGCGCCGGACCTTGCGGGGCAGGTTGACCCCGCGGGCCGGGTTGGTAAGGATGCGTCGGTCGTCGACGGCGTCGTCGAGCAGGGACGCGAGGGCGCCGTGCGCGCGGGCGACCGTCGTCGCGCTGTAGGTGGCGCTCAGGTCGGAGACCCAGGCCTGTACCGCGGTGCGCCGGATCTCCGCGACGGGCACGCTCCCCCACCGGGGCACCACGTGCAGCCGCCACGAGCTCTCGATCGCGCGGGCGGTCGACGGTTTGAGGTGGGTCTGGCGCCCGAGCCACGCTCCCCCGAGCTCGTGCACGGTCGAGCGGGCCGCCGTCGGGTCGATGAACTCGCCGCGCAGGATGGACACCTCGAGCGAGGACGCGAAGGCCTCGGCGCTGCGCTTGGTCTTGAAGCCACGCTTCTTGGTCTGCTTGCGCTCAGGGGTGCGGTAGCGAACCATGTACCGTCGCCCGGCCGTCGTCTCGTACGCCTCAACGGTCGCCATGACGATCCGTCCGCTGTGCGTGGTCTGCCTGGTTCCTCACAGCACGAACGGTACCGCGATCCGTCGCATCAGCGACGATCCGGACAGGTCGTCGAGCGGCCGCACCGGCGGATCCACGATCAGTGGTGCGTCCTGCCAGGGGGCTCGTACCGTCCGCCTGGCGTGCGGTGCGGGCCTTGCCCCGGGCAACATCACACCGTCGATCGTGCGTGTGGAGTTGCGCCGACCTGCGAAAACCGGAAACCTGGTCGGTGGTCTCGCGGGTGTGCGCGTCCTCCCCGATGCGTGCGGTCTGCTGGGCAGCCTCGACGGGTGGGTTCGGCGTGCCACGTGCGTTCACCGGACCTTCACGCCCCGCCGGAACACGCGCATCCGGTCGGACGTTGACCCCCATAGACAACCCCTGCCGCTACCCCTTGGAGGACGACATGCCAGACCGGTCCCTACGTGGAATGAGCATCGGTGCGAAGAGCATGGAGTCCGACGCGGGCGTCGACTTCGCCCCTCGTTTCCAGGCGCACTACGACTGCCCCAACGGTCACACCATCATCCTGCCGTTCTCGACCGAGGCCGAGGTGCCCGCGGTGTGGGAGTGTCGCTGCGGTGAGGAGGCCCTCCTGCGTGACGCGGAGCGCCCCGAGCCCAAGGCAGGCAAGCCCGCCCGTACGCACTGGGACATGCTGCTCGAGCGTCGCACGATCAAGGAGCTCGAGGAGCTGCTCGACGAGCGTCTCGGTCTCCTGCGTGCCGGCAAGCTGCGCCGCAGCGCCTGATCGTCTGACGCGTCGGGCCCGGAACTCCTCGGAGTTCCGGGCCCTTCGTCGTCCCTGGGGCCCCGGCCGGGCTCTCCCGCGCTCACCGGCAGGTATCCGGTCCGCCCGACGGCGCCGCGCACCCCCCCGGGCCCGTCGCACCCGGGTGATCCTCGCCGTCGGGCAGGACGGGCCCTCCTGGGGCGGCCGCCCCGCGCGGTCGGACGACTAACGGCGTGCAGGCTTGGACGCCGGGCGCTTGGTCGCGGGCTTGCGCGCAGGTGCCTTGGCGCTCGCGACCGGACGGGACACGTGGGCGACGACGCCCGCGACGACGAGCAGGACCGTGAGCCCGCCCGCGATCCACCCGGGCCAGTACCCCAGCCGCACGGCCGGGGTCAGGGAGTCGCGCAGGGGCAAGGTGGCGACCATCTGGTCGGCCGTGAAGAGCTCGGTGCTCTGCAGGAGCGCGCCGTTGGGGGCGATGATGCCGCTGACGCCGACGGTCGAGATCTGCACGGTCGCGCGCCCGGTCTCGATGGCGCGCAGGCGAGACATGGCGAGCTGCTGGGTGGACTCGGCGCTGTACCCGAAGGACGCGTTGTTGGTGGGGACGACGAGGAGCTCGGCGCCGGCGTTCACGGCGTCGCGGATCAGCTCCTCGTACGCGACCTCGAAGCAGATGACGGTGCCGAGCGGGACGGTGCGCCCGAGGCGTTCGGAGGGCAGGTCCACGACCGCGACCTCGTCGCCCGCGATCATGTCCGTCGTCACGCGGTCCACCTGGTCGGAGAAGATGCGCACGAAGCTGCGCATCGGGATGTACTCGCCGAACGGTGCGGGGTGCTGCTTGGCGTAGCGGTCGATGACGCCCTGCCCGGGGGCCCACAGCAGCGACACGTTGTACCGCCCGCCGGTCTCGGGGAACTCCTGCGCACCGACGAGGACGGGTGCGCCGACGGCGGTCGCGGCGGCGTCGATGTCGGCGGCGACGTCGGGGGTGGTCTGCGGGTCGAGGTCGGAGCCGTTCTCTGGCCACAGGACGACGTCGAGCTCGCCCGGGTCGACCTCGTCGAGCAGGGCGAGCGTGCCGTCGACGTGGTTCTGCAGGACCTCGCCACGGTTGGCGAAGGACCCGAGGCCCGGCTCCCCGACGTTCCCCTGGACCGCGCCGATCTTCAGGGTCCCGGTCTCGGCGCGGGTGTCGAGCGGGACGACGAGGCCCGCGCCGAGGAGCACGGCGGCCGTACCCAGTGCGCACAGAGCGGGCAGGGCGCGCACCGTGCGGGCCTCGAGCACGAACACGGCGAGCAGGACCCCGATCGCGGCGGTCAGCAGGGAGACGAGCAGTCCTCCGCCGAGCCAGGCGGTGCGTCCCAGGAGGGAGTCGACCTGGGAGAACGCGAGCCGCCCCCAGGGGAACCCGCCGAACGGGAACTCGGAGCGCCACTGCTCGACCGCGACCCACAGCACGGAGAACGTCACGACCTGCCACGCGAGGTTGCGGGCGACGGCCCCGATCCGCCGGACCCACGTCCACATCGCGCCGAACAGCGCGAGGAAGACCGCTTCGAGGACGCTCAGGGCGAGCCAGGGCACGGTGTCGGTCGCGATCTGGGCCCACTGGATGTGCGGGAGGAAGAACGCGAGGCCCCACACGAGCCCGACGAGGGCGTTCCACCAGACGCGGTCACGACGCAGGGCCAGGAAGAGGGCCGCGACCCCGACGAACGCCATGGGCCACCACCCACGGTCGGGGAAGGCGGTGTTCGTCAGGAAGCCACCACCGGCGGCGAGAAGGATCAGCAGCCAGCGGCTCGGCTCACGGGTCGACACCAGTGCAGGGTACGCCACGTACCTGCAGGTCGGCCGGGAGATGTGGGCCGACCCGCGCGTCCTTCGGACCACGTCGCACCGCCACCGGTGAGGCCGTGTTGTCTACTGAACGCGCGGGTCGAGCCGATGCACGTCAGAGCACGCAGGACGGACGGTGAGATGGTGGCTCGAACCCCTGCGGCGCTGACGGCCGGAACACGTCATCGAACTTACCGCCCCTCGCGGAGGTGTCAATCCGAACGCGTGCCGTGGTCGACGGTGCGGTCGGTCGCGCCCCGGTGACCTGCGGCGGCGCGACCGGCCTCACCCGCGCGAGGGCGCGGCGGACGACCCGGAGGAGGCCCGGCCGGGTCGGACCGGGGCTCAGTCGAACGTGTCGTACAGCACGACGCCGTCGCGCACCGTCTGCAGGCACGTCGGGTCGGGGGCGTCGTCGGTGAGGTCGGGCAGCAGGGGCGTCCCGGAGCGGGCGTCGGTGCTCCAGGACGACACCGAGGTGCCCGTGCCCTGCACCGCGAGGTGCTCGGCGCGCCAGACCGCGAGGTGGGCGGGTGCGCCGACGCGCAGCTGCCCCGCGCCCGTGTGATCGAGGCCCGCGATGCGCCAGCCCCCGCGCGTGTGCGCCCGGAACGCGGCCCGCGCGGAGATGCGCTGGTCGGGGTCGGCGTGCGACATCGCGGCCCGGACCGCGGACCAGGGGTCCATCGCGGTCACGGGAGAGTCGGAGCCGAAGGCGAGCGGGACGCCCGCCCCGGCGAGGTCGGCGAAGGGCGAGAGCCCGGCCACGCGCGTGGGGCCCAGCCGCGAGGCGTACATGCCGTCGGGGCCACCCCAGGCGGCGTCGAAGACCGGCTGGATGGACAGCGACACCCCGAACAGCAGGAGCGTGGAGAGGGCGTTGGTGTCGACGAACAGGGCGTGCTCGACGCGGTGCGCGGCACGGCGGTGCGCCGCTGCCCCGTCCGCCTCGGCCGCGGCGCGCAGTCCCACGAGGAACTCGTCCATGGCCCGGTCCCCGATGACGTGGAACCCGCCCTGGGTGCCCGCCGCGGCGACGGCGGACAGGTGGGCCGCGATCTGCTCGGCGGTCAGGTACTGGTTGCCGCGCCCGTCGGGCCCGGCCTCGCCGGGGGTGCCCGTGAGGTCGGCGTACGGGTGCCGCAGCGCCGCGGTGCGCGAGCCGAGCGACCCGTCGACGTTCAGGTCCCCCGCGATGCCGGCCAGGCCGGGCAGGTCGGCCAGGAGGGCACGCGCGTCGTCGGGGGTCGTGCACAGCTCGCCCCGGTACGCGACCAGGTGCGGCAGGGCGCCCTGCGGGTCCCCCGTGAGGGCCATGAGCTCGCGCAGGCCCTCCCGGGTGTCGATCGAGGGGGCACTGTTCTCGTGCACCGACACGATGCCTCGCCGCGCGGCCGCGTCCAGGGCCGCACGGTAGACCGCGGTCCGGCGCTCGGGGGTCATGGCACGGGCCGCGTCCCGGGCGGCGTGGTGGGCGTCCAGCGTGACCCAGCCGCTCTCCGTCCAGCCCTCGCGCCCCTCGAGGCCTGCCCGCTGCGCGAGCGACGTCGAGACCACGGCGGAGTGCACGTCGACCCGCGCCGCGTACACGAGCGCTCCCCCGCACGCCGCGTCGAGCTCGTGGCGCGTCGGGGCACGGTGCTCGGGCCACTCCTGCTCGTCCCACCCGAACGCGAGCAGCACGTCGTCCGCCTCGGCGGCCGGGCGGGCCTCGACCGCGGCGTGCAGCGCGTCGAGCGCGTCGGCCAGGGACGTGACGCCGGCGCTCGCGGACAGGTCGACGCCCGCGAGGGCGAGACCGGTCTCGAGGACGTGGACGTGGGAGTCGACGAACCCGGGGGCGACGAGGGCGCCGTCGAGGTCGACGACGCGGTCGGCTCGGGCGGCGAGCCCGGCGGCGGTGTCGTTGGCGCCGATCCAGGTGATCACCCCGCCGTCGACGAGCATCGCCTCGGCGAAGGGGTCGGTCGAGGAATGAATGACACCGTTGCGGTACAGGGTGGAGGCCACGAAACCACACGATATGCCACGCCGTGCCCGGCGCGCCCCCTTCGCGGGGTGCGCCGGGCGTGCGTGACGCGAACGTCACACGCTGGAGTAGGCCACGACGCCCCGGCGGACGGCCTCGATGGCCCGGACCGCGGTCTTGCGCATCGCCGGGGTGGGGGCGGCGGTCGCGAGCTGGTCGAGGACGTCGATGATCTGCTTGCACCAGCGCACGAAGTCCCCGGCGGCGAGCTCGGAGCCCCGCAGGACGGCGTCGAGGCTGCGGCCGCTGGCCCATCGGTGCACCGCGGCGACGATGCCGAGGTCGAGGGTGCCGGTCGCGTCGATGTGGTGGGCCTCCTCGAGGTCGTCGACCTCGGACCACACGACGACGGTCGCGTCGAGGGCGCGCGCGAGCCTCCCCTGGGGACCGCCCGGCACGTACGGCTCCCCCGCCTCGTCGCGGCGGGCCGAGAAGACGAGCGTCGAGACGACCGCAGCGAGCCCGGCGGGGTCGAGGTCGTCCCACACGCCGCGGCGCAGGCACTCGGCGAGCAGCAGGTCGTTCTCGGCGTACAGCCTGCGCAACCACTGCCCGGCGTCGGTGATCCTGACGTCGGGGGCAGGGGTGCGCCCGGGCCGGGGGCGCGTGGTGGCGGGCGGCGTGCCGTCCGTCGGGGCGTCCATGAGCTCGCCACCACTGGCCGGGTGGGGGTCGACCTCCAGGTACCCCAGGCCGGTGAGGATGTCGCAGATGCGGTCGAAGACGCGCGCGATCGAGCCGGTGCGTCCTTCGACGCGCCGCACGAGGGCGTCGTGCTCCTTCTTGAGCTTGGCCCACCGCTCGGACCAGCGGGCGTGGTCCTCCCGTTCGGGGCAGTCGTGGCAGGGGTGGGCACGCAGGGCCGCTCGCAGGCGGCTGAGCTCCTTGTCGTCGGCCGCGGCGGACCGCACGGTGGGCGCCTTGCCCCGCGACGGGGCACCGGGGGTGTCGACGAACGCGCCGAGCGCGTTGCGCAGCGACGAGGCCAGGTCGCGGCGGGCGGCGGGCACGCGCGGGTTGAAGGTCTTGGGGATGCGGACCGTGCCGACCGTGCGGATCCCGGAGGGGGCGTCGGCGACCGTGAGCTTCTTGACGTGCTTGTCCTCGGTGAGCACGGTGGGCCGGGGGCCGTCGAAGCCGCCGTCCTTGCCGGGGTCGAGCACCACGACGTACCCGGCGCGTCGGCCCGTGGGCAGCTCGACGACGTCGCCGACGCGCAGGTTCTCGAAGTCCGCGACGATCTGGGCGCGCCGGGCCCGCTGCGCCGACTTCGACAGGTCGGCCTCCCGGGTCGCGATCGCCCGCCGAAGCCTGGCGTACTCGCCGAAGTCGCCGCGGTCGCACGTCATGGCCTGCGCGTACCCCTCGAGGGCCTCGGCGTGGGCCTGCGCCTGCTTGGCGAGGCCCACGACGCCCCGGTCCGCCTGGAACTGCGCGAACGACGTCTCCAGGACGTCGCGGGCGCGCTCGCGGCCCACCTGCGCGACGAGGTTGACGGCCATGTTGTAGGTGGGACGGAAGGAGGACTTGAGCGGGTACAGGCGCTTGGACGCGAGGCCCGCGAGGGCGACGGGGTCGAGCCCGGGGTGGTCGACGACGACGGCGTGCCCCTCGACGTCGATGCCGCGGCGCCCGGCGCGGCCCGTGAGCTGGGTGTACTCCCCCGGGGTCATGTCGACGTGCGAGGTCCCGTCCCACTTGACGAGCTTCTCCAGCACGACGGAGCGCGCGGGCATGTTGATGCCCAGGGCGAGGGTCTCGGTCGCGAACACGACCTTGACCAGGCCCCGGCTGAACAGGTCCTCGACGATCTCCTTGAAGATGGGCAGCATGCCCGCGTGGTGGGCGGCGACGCCGCGCGCGAGGGACTCGCTCCACGTCCAGTACCCGAGGACGTCGAGGTCCTCGGCGGGCAGGGTCGCGCTGCGCGCCTCGACGGTCGCACGGATCTCGGCCTCCTGCGCGGGCGTGGTCAGGCGCAGCCCGGCGGCCAGGCACTGGGTCACGGCGGCCTCGCACCCGGCGCGGGAGAAGATGAAGAAGATCGCGGGCAGCAGCCCGTCGGCGTCCAGGGCGTCGACGACGGCGAAGCGGGGCGGGGTGCGGCGCCCGCCTCCGTCCCCCGATCCTCCCCGGAACCCGCCGCCCGAGGGCTGGCGTCCGCCGCGCCCTCGGTAGCCGCGGTCCCCGCCGCGTCCGCCCCGGCCCGGGTAGCCGCCGTCGCGGGCGCCGCTGCGGAACGCCGCGAGCAGGTCCGGGTTGATGGGCGGGTTGACGCCCGGGTCGGTCGGGTCGACGTGCCCCGCGTAGAGGTCGATCAGGTCCGCTCCGGTGCCGGGGCGCACGATCTCCCCGGGGGTGCGGGGGCCGCGATGGCGGGAGCCGACGAGGACGTGCTGCCACAGCGGGACGGGGCGGCGCTCGCTGACGATGACGGCGGTGTCGCCGCGCACCATCTCGAGCCAGTCGCCGAACTCCTCGGCGTTGGACACCGTCGCGGACAGGGACACGAGCTGGACGTCGTCGTCGAGGTGGATGATGACCTCTTCCCAGACGGGTCCGCGGAAGCGGTCGGCGAGGTAGTGGACCTCGTCCATCACGACGAACGCGAGGCCGTCGAGGGCGCGCGAGCCCGCGTAGAGCATGTTGCGCAGGACCTCGGTGGTCATGACGACGATCGGGGCGTCGCCGTTGATGGAGGTGTCGCCCGTGAGCAGGCCCACCTGGTCGGGTCCGTGGCGGCGCGCGAGGTCGGCGTACTTCTGGTTGGACAGGGCCTTGATGGGGGTCGTGTAGAAGGCCTTGCGGCCGCCGGCGAGCGCGAGGTGGACGGCGAACTCCCCCACGACGGTCTTGCCGGCACCGGTGGGGGCGGCGACGAGGACGCCGCGTCCTTCTTCGAGGGCCTGGCAGGCGCGGACCTGGAAGTCGTCGAACGGGAAGCCGACGACCTCGCGGAACGCGGCGAGCTGGGTGCGGGAGGCGGCCTGGAGGGCGCGCGAGGCCGCGTACCGCTCCGCGGGGCTCGCCTGGCCGGCTGTGTCGGCTGTGTCGTCGTGTCCTGCGTTGCCGGCGGTGCGGGGTGCTGCGGTCATGGCACCACCCTACGGTCCGGAGGTGCCGGTCCGGGGGGCTCTGGCGTCGTCAGGCGGGCGGAGACCCGGTGGCGCGACCGTCGAGGACGTGCAGGGCGCCGGGGACGACCGTGACGCGCACGGGCAGGTGGGAGATGCGTTCCCCGTCGGCGAAGGCCGGGGGTGGCGGGCGCCCGGCGTCGGTGGCCTCGAGGAGGACGGACGTGACGTTCCGCAGGTCGACGGCGGGGTGGTGCACGTGCTTGCCCTGGTACATGCCGGGGAAGATGCGCGCGGCTCCGAGTCGGGTCAGGGGCCCTGCGGTGACGAGGTCGAGGAGGCCGTCGTCGATCCGGGCGTCGGGGGCGATCTGGACGCCGCCGCCGAAGCGATGACCGTTGGCCACGGCGACCAGGGTCCCGGCCGAGGTCCACACGAAGGGGTGCGCGACGTCGTCGGGCGCGTCGGGCATCTCGGGCACCGTGCCCGGGGCGAGGTCGGCGGTGATGCGGTACCCGTAGGGGCGGAACCGGGCGAGCTCGCTCGCGACGGCGCGCACGTACTTGGCGCTGCCCCGCGGCCACGTCAGCGCGTTGGCGTGGGCGTTGACGGCGGCGTCGAGGCCCGCGGACAGGACGCCGCAGAACCAGCGCCCGCGCCCCGGGCGCGGGGCGAGGTCGGCGCCCAGGGGTTCGGCGCGGGCGGCGTCGACGACCCGCACCCCGTTTCCGGTGCGGCGGGCGGACAGGGCGTCGAGGAGGATCTCGACGGCGGCGGGGACGTCGTGCACGGGCAGGTCGAGGGCCGCGGCGAAGTCGTTGCCCGTGCCGGCGGCGACGACGCCGAGGGGGATGCCGGTCCCGGCGACCGCGTTGACGCCGAGGTGGACCATGCCGTCCCCGCCGACGACGACGAGCGCGTCGACCGGCGCGCCCGAGGCGCCGGCGACGGCGTCGCGGGCGTTCTCGAGGGCGAGGGGCGCGTTGGGGGCGCTCAGGTCCAGGACGTGGTGCCCGGCCTCACGCAGGAGTGCGAGGGTGCGCGCGCCGTCGCCTCGACCCCGCCCGCGGTCGGCCGTCGGGTTGACGACGACGGCGAGGCGGGCGGGGCGGGGCTGTGCCCGGTCAGGCACCGGAGAGCGCGGCGGCGGCGCGCTTGTCGGTGCTGCGGTCGCGCAGGATCGCGATCCCGACGGCACCGAAGTACAGGACGCAGATGGGCAGTGCGACGAAGATCATCGTGAGCGCGTCGGGCGTGGGGGTCATGACGGCCGCGAAGACGAACGCGATGAGGACGGCCCAGCGCCACCCGGCGAGCAGGGCCGTGGACCGGACCAGGCCCGCGAAGTTCAGGGCGACCAGGACGACGGGCAGGACGAACGCGAGCCCGAACGCCAGGACGAGGCGCATCACGAAGCTCAGGTAGCCCTGCGCGTCCGTGAGGTTCGTCGCGCCCTCGGGGACGAACGCCGCGAGGATGTCGACCGCGTGCGGCAGGACCCACCAGGCCAGGGCGACGCCGCCGAGGAACAGGGGCACCGAGGCGCCGAGGAAGCCCACGGCGTAGCGGCGTTCCTTGCGGGTCAGGCCCGGGGTGATGAACGCCCACAGCTGGTACAGCCACCACGGGCAGGTCACGAGCACCCCGAGGAACAGGGAGACCTTGATCTTCATGTCGAGCGCGGTCGCCATGCCCGAGTAGTTCAGGTTGATGACCTTGTTCTGCGCGGCAGCGGCGGCCTCGAGGGGCGCCTGGAGCGCGGCCAGCAGCGGCTCGTAGAGGAACCAGCCGCCGATCGCGCCCAGGACGAGCCCGCACGAGACCAGGAAGAGCCGCTTGCGGATCTCGAGCAGGTGCTCGCGCAGCGGCATGCGCCCTTCGGAGGACCTGGCCGTCTTCGTCGAACCGGCCACGGATCAGGCCTTGGGGGCGTCGTCATCCTTGACGGCAGGCTCCGCGGGCTTGTCGTCGTCGCGCAGGTCCTTGACCTCGCTCTTGAAGATCTTGAGGGACTGGCCCACGCTGCGGGCCAGGTCGGGAAGTCGCTTCGCCCCGAACAGGAGCAGGACGACGACGACAAGAACGATGATGTGCCAGGGCTTCAGCATGCCCATGAGATGGCTCCCTTGGAGTCGGACGCAAGTCTTGTTGTCGCAGATCCTACGCGTTGAATCGACGCCACCGGTCCCACGTCACCTTGTTGCGGGTCCTGCGTACGGCCCGACGCTCGGCCCGCTGCGCGCGCAGCTCCTCGACCCGCTCGTGCAGGAGGACCGGGTCGTCGAACAGGGTGGGCGCCGTGCTGGGCGCCGACGCCGCCAGCGCAGCGGTGACCTCGTCCGTGCGCTGTGCGAACCGGTCCATCACGAGCGCCGACTCCGACATCTGCGCGAACAGCGCCCTGGCCTTGCGCCACAGGTCGCGCCCCAGGAAGAAGGCGCCGACGAGCGTGCCGACGACCAGGACCGACCAGATGGTGAACCACATACGACCCAGCCTAGTTCGCCGGGCCGTCGGCGGGCCCGGTCGTCGCGTCCGAGTCCCCGTCCCCCGCTCCGTACGCGGCCAGGGCGGCGCTCGCGGCCTGCGCGACGTCGTCGGCGACCTCCTGGGGCGCGACGGCCAGGACGTGGCGTGCGTGCTCGAGGAGCAGGCGGCGCAACCACACGGGGTTGGTGACGCGCAGGGAGACCTCGAACGCGCCGTCGGGCAGGTTGCGGACCTTCTCGACGGGGACCTGCTCCGCGACCCAGCGCGCGGGGCTCGCGAACGTGATCGTCGCGAGCGGTGCGTCGCCCGTGGGCGTGAAGTCGACCTCGGTCGGCAGGTCGTGGTCGCCCGTGGGGACGTCGAGCTCGGTCGCGGCCAGGAGCCGGTCGAGGCGGAACGTGCGCTGCCCCTGCGCGCGGTGGCACCACGCGAGGAGGTAGGAGTACGCGTCCTGGGTGTGCAGGGCGACGGGGTCGATCTCGCGCTCGGACACGACGTCCGAGCTCGTCACGTACCGCACGCGCAGCCGGTGCCGGTTCGCCAGTGCCGAGGACACCGCGGCGACGACCTCGGGAGCGCCGTCGGGAGACAGGCGCACGTCCAGGGCCGCGGCCGCCTCGCCCGTCGCCCCGGTGAGCTTGTCCAGGACGGACGCGACGACGTCGGCCCGCGCCCGGTCCGCGCGCACCGCCGGGGTCTCCCCCATGGCGCGCAGTGCCGCGATGAGCGCGACCGCCTCCCGCGTGCCCAGGCGCAGGGGCCTCGTCATGCCGCGCGCCTCCGTGAGCCGCACGACGCCCCGCTCGAGGGAGTCCGCGTCGAAGTCGATCAGGTCGTCGGGCCAGTATCCCGGGGTGCCGGACACCCACAGGGCGTCGACGTCCTCCACGATCTGCCGGGTCGTCACCCCGAACCGGGTCGCGAGCTCCTCGACCGGGACCCCGCCCGCGCCGTCCAGGTAGCTGACGATGCCCAGCAGGCGCACCAACCGGTCGTCCGCGCGCTCAGCCACGCTGCTCCTCCGTGCTCGTCGTGCCGTTCGGGTGGTCCTGCGTCGTCGTGCCCGGTGCCGGCCCGAGGTCCGCCGCAGCCGCCAACCGGCGCACCACCGCATCCCGCAGCCCCGCGGGGCTCAGGACCACGACCGCGTCCCCGTACCCCGCGATCTCGTCCGCGAACGCGTGCTGGTTCGTGAACGACACGTGCACCACGTCGCGCCCGTCCGCACGCGGCCCCGTGCCCGGCCCGTCGCCGTCGCTGCGCCCTCGCGCCCGCAACGCCTCGGCCCGCTCCGGTCCGATCGCCAGGGCCGCCAGCTGCTCCTGCCCGGCCCGCGCGCCCAGGAGCGCGTCCACGTCCACCCCGTCCGGGATGGCGAACGCCCCCGCACGCCCCAGCAGACGCACCCGGCCCTCGATACGGCTCAACCGGTAGGCCCGCGGCGCCTGGCGCTCGCGGTCGAACCCGAGGAGGTACCAGCCGCCGCGGCGCGCCGCGATGCGCCACGGCTCGACCGTGCGGTCCCGCACCTCGCCCGTGGAGGCTGCCCGGTACGTGAACGACACCGGACGCAGCGCCTCGATCGCGTCCAGGAGGGGACCGTACGCGTCGCCCACGGCCCGCACCCGCGGGGCGAGCCCCGCGACCGCGTCGTTCGCGACCTCGCCCGCCCCCGCCGCCCGCAGCTTCGTCAGGGCGCGCGAGATGTCCGTGCGCAACGTCTTGTCCTGCCAGAACTGCGCCGCCAGGGACAGCACCCCGAACTCCGCAGGCGTCAGGTCGACCGCAGGCAGCGCGTACGCGTCCTGGTCGATCCGGTACCCGACGTCGTCGCTGTGCCCCCCGGCGTCGACCGTCACGATCGGTATCCCGAGGTCGCGCAACGAATCCTTGTCGCGCTCGAACATCCGCTCGAACGCCTCTGGAGACGGCGCGTCGGCATACCCCGCGACACTCGTACGGATCTGCTGCTTCGTCATCGACACGCTCGTGTTCACGAGGGCGATCACGAGGTTCAAGAGCCTCGTGGCAGGGTTGACTGGTTGACTCGTCTGATCAGGCATCGGCACCCACGCTAACGAACGCTATCCTCACCCGTGTGATGACGTGGCGTAGTGCAAGGGTGATCTCCCGCGGGCGGAACTGGCAAGGCGCGCAAGAAGTGACCGTCGAGCTCGACGAACCCCTGCCCGCCAGCACCGCCCCCGGCGCCGAGGAACGCCCCCGCACCGTGCGCGCCCTCGCCTACCCGCAGCTCGTCGGAGAACCCCAGGTCGGCGACCAGGCCCTCCTCAACGTCTCCGCGCTCGCCCGCGGCCTCGGCACCGGCGGATACGCCCTCGTCGTCGCCCTGCCCGGCGCACTGCCCCCCGACCCGGCCCCCGGGCCAGGACACCTCGTCAAAGCCCGCTACACCCCCCTGCAAGCCCTCGTGCTGGGCGTCGACGAGCAGGAGTCCCCCCACCACGACACCCTGCGCGACGCCGACGACCTCCACGCCATGCCCGTCGTCGTCGCCGACCTCCACTCCGCCCTGCCCGCGATCGCCGCCGGCGCACGCCTCGCCGCCGCCCAGGACGGACGCCCCGCCCCCCGCATCGCCTACGTCATGACCGACGGCGGCGCACTGCCCGCCGCGTTCTCCCGCACCATCGCCGCACTGCGCGACGCCGACTGGCTCCACACCTGCCTCACCGTCGGCCAGGCCTACGGCGGAGACCACGAAGCAGTCACCGTCCACACCGGGCTCCTCGCCGCCCGCCACGTCACCGGCGCCGACCTCGCCATCGTCACCCAAGGCCCCGGCAACCTCGGCACCGGCACCCGCTGGGGCTTCTCCGGCGTCGCCGCCGGCGAAGCCCTCAACGCCGCCGCCACCCTCGGCGGACGCCCCGTCGCATCCCTGCGCGTCTCCGGCGCAGACCCCCGCGACCGCCACCTCGGCATCTCCCACCACTCACTGACCGCCTACGGCCGGGTGGCGCTCGCGGCCAGCGACGTCGTCGTCCCCCGCCCCAGCGCCGACGTCGAAGCCCTCCCCGGGTGGGGGGCCGCCCTCACCGCACGCATCACCGAGCAGGCCTCGCACCTCGCCGCACCCCACGGACGCCACCGCCTCGTCCACGCCGACGCCGACGCCCCGCTCCTCGGAGCCCTGCGCACCACCCCCGTCGGGCTCTCCACCATGGGCCGCGGGCTCGACGACGACCCCGCCGCCTTCCTGACAGCCGCCGCAGCCGGCCTGTACGCCGAGAGGAACCGACCAGCATGAGCAACCGGACGCGACTGGGGGGTGTCGTCGTCCTGATCGCCCTCGTCCTCGTCGGCGCCGCCGCCGGGAACCGCTGGAGCTTCCGGCTCGAGCCCGTCACCACCAGACCCAGCACCGTCGCCCCCACCCCACCCGTGCTCCGCTCGGAAGAGACCGCGCTCTTCCTCGAAGGCCTCGACGAACGCGCCGCCGGCCTCAGCATCGGCGAGTACATGACCTACCTGGCCACCCTGGTCGCCGCCGTCCTCACCATCGTCGCCATCGTGCGCCTGCGCCGCCGCACCCGCGAACCCGCCCCCGAGGCCCCCACCCCCCACGACCACGTCGCAGCAGGCGCCAGCATCGCCACCCCCACCCTCACGATCCAGCTCCCCGCACTCCGCCGCGGAGTCCAGCACGCCCGGCACCTCCTCGACACCGCCGCCACCCCCCGCGACGCCGTCACCGCCGCCTGGATAGCGCTCGAGGACGCCACCGCCGACACCGGCCACCGCAGACACCCCGCACAGACCCCCACCGAGTTCACCACCACCGTCCTCGACGCCACCCCCGCCGACCCCGACGCCGTCACCACCCTCCTCGGGCTCTACCAGCGGGCACGCTTCACCACCCACCCCCTCACCCCCCAGGACGTCGACGCCGCACGCGACTGCCTCGAACGCCTCGCCATCGCCTTCACGCCGCCCGTCACCGACGACCGCGACGACCCCCAGCACCAGGCAACCACCGGCACGCCTGCCGCCCGAGGAGAGACGCGATGAAGCTCCGGCTCACCACCGACAAGAAGATCCTCACCCCCGCGACACTCCTCGTCGCCACCGGCATCGCCCTCGCCTACCTCGGACTCGACCTCCCCCACGCCATCGCCCTCACCGTCGCCCTCCTCATCGCCCTCGTCCTCTCCCGACGCATCGACGCCGGCCACGACCCCCAGCACCGCGCACTGCCAGACACCAACCGAGACGGCGCACGCCGCGACCTCTCCGACCTCACCTGGGCCATGCACGGAAGCCACGGACGCGTCAGCGAACGCGCACACCAACGCGTGCGGGCGCTCGCGGCCACGGCTCTCGCCGACGAGGGCATCGACCTCCACAGCACAGACCCGGCTCAGGTGCAGGCAGCCGCGGAACGGCTCGGCTCGCAGGTCCACCAGCAGATGACCTCCGACCCGCGCCCGCCGACCATGAAGGTCCTGCGCTCGTGGGTGAGCGCGATCGAGCACCTCTCCGACGGCTCGCCCGCCGGCGAGAGCAGCCGCGGCACCGGCCGGCAGCGGACCCGCAGCGACGCCTGACCAGCACGACCGCCGGCACCGATGCCGGCATCCCCCAGCATCCGTAGACACCCGCACCGAGAGGCGAACCCGATGACGGACTCCCCTGCCCCCGCGCTCAGCATCCCCGAGGTGGCCGAGCACGGCCGCCGCATCCTCGACGAGGTCGGTACGGCCGTCGTCGGCATGCGGGACTCGCTCGAGCTCGCGCTCGCCACGATCCTCGCGGGCGGCCACGTCCTGTTCGAGGACGTGCCCGGGCTCGGCAAGACCCTCGCTGCGCGCAGTCTCGCGACCGCCCTGGGGCTCGACTTCGCGAGGCTCCAGTGCACCCCGGACCTCCTGCCCGCGGACATCACGGGGTCGTCGGTGTACGACCCGGCCACGACCGACTTCGTGTTCCGCCCCGGGCCGGTCTTCACGGGCATCTTCCTGGCGGACGAGATCAACCGCACGGCACCCAAGACGCAGTCGGCACTCCTCGAGGCCATGGCCGAGCGGCAGGTGTCGATCGAGGGGAGCACGTACCCGCTCCAGCGGCCGTTCCACGTCCTCGCCACGTCGAACCCCGTCGAGTACGAGGGCACCTACCCGCTGCCCGAGGCCCAGCTCGACCGGTTCATGGTGCGTCTCGGCGTCGGGTACCCCGGTCGTGACGAGGAGCGCGAGGTCCTGCGGCGTCGTCTCGACCGTCGCCAGGAGCAGGCCGAGGTGAGCCAGGTCGTCGACGCACGGACAGTCCTCGCGATGCAGGCGGGGGTCGAGGCCACCGACGTCGACCCCGACGTCCTCACGTACTGCGTGGACCTCGTCGCGGCCACGCGCGCCGACTCCCAGCTCGAGGTGGGGGCGTCACCTCGTGGGTCGCAGAACCTGGTGCTGCTCGCCCGTGCGGTGGCCGCCCTCGACGGCCGGGACTACGTGCTGCCCGAGGACGTCAAGCGGGTCGCGGTCCCGGTGCTCGCGCACCGCCTCACCCTGACCCCGACCGCCTGGGCCTCGAACGCGCAGCCGCAGACCGTCGTCCGCGCCATCCTCGACCGCGTCCCCGGCCCCGCTGCGGTCGCCACCACGACGCGATGACCTCGCTCGCCACGGCCTCGCGTCTGACGAGCTGGCAGCAGACGACGAGCCTTGCCGCGGGGGTGGTGCTCGGTCTGGTGCTCCTCGGCGCGGGTCTCCTCGCGGGGCGCGCGGACATCGCCGTCCTGGGCGCTCCTGCGCTGCTCGGCGCGGTGTGGGGGTGGAGCGCCAGGCCGCGGGGCGAGGCCGTGGTCGCGACGTTCGAGCCGGCGACCGACGTCGACCCGCGTCCCGGGGAGCTCAGGGCACGGCTCCGCCTCGACGTGCCCGACGGCGCCACACCGGTCCGCCTGCGCGTCACCAGCCCTGGGAACGAGGATGCGGACGTCACGGTGCTGGTCGACCGGACCCGGACCCTCGACCTCACGACGCACTCGGCGAGGACTGGACCGCACCGGATGTTCCGGGTCGACCACGTCGCGTCGGGGCCCGAGGGCGTCGTCGAGTCGGTACCGGGCGCGGTCCAGTCCCCGGGAACGTTGGTCCTGCCGACCGCGCAACCCCTCGGTCTCCTCCCCCTGCCGCGCCAGCTCGCCGGGCTCACGGGTCCGCACACGACCCGTCGTCTCGGCGACGGTACCGAGCTCCGGGACGTCCACCCGTTCGCCCCCGGGGACCGTCTGCGCCGCATCGACTGGCGGGCGACCGCACGCCGGTCGCCCGGGCTCGAGACGTTGTACGTCCGGCGTACCCAGGCGACGGCCGAGGCGACGGTCGTCCTGGTCCTGGACTCGCGGGACGAGGTGGGCCCCGACGTCACGACGTGGCGAGGGCGCGGCCCGCTGCCGATGGACCGGGCGACGTCCCTGGACATCGCCCGGCACGCCGCGGCGTCGGTCGCCCAGACCGCGCTCGACGGCGGGGACCGGGTGGGGTTCGAGGACCTCGGGTGGATCCGTCGCCCGCTCCCGCCGGCTGCGGGCAAGCGCCAGCTCCAGCGGATCGTCCACGCCCTCGCCCTCGCCCACCCGATCGGTGAGCCTCGAAAGCGCACGCGCCCGCCGCAGATCCCGGCGTCGGCGCTGGTGTACATGTTCTCGACCTTCCTCGACGACGAGAGCGCCATGATCGCCCAGACCTGGCGAGCGACAGGACACCCCGTGGTCGCGGTCGACATCCTGCCGACCGTCGACGTCCCCCGGGACGAACCGGGCGTCGTGCTCGCGTGGCGCATCACGCGACTCGAACGCGAGCAGCGTCTCGAGGCGATCCGCCGCGAGGGCGTCCTGGTGGTCCCCTGGACCCCCTCGATGAACGACAGGGGCGGAGCCCGTGCAGCGCTCGAGCTCGCGGCCCGCCGTCAACGCCACAGCCAGCGAGGGACGACCCGATGAGCGCGCACGCCACCGCCCCGCCCGAGAAACCAGCGGGACCACCGGCGACCGAGGTGAGCACCGGCCCGACCGTCTCGGGCGGCGTCCTGCGTGCGGTCGCGACCGGGGCGACGTTCGTGTTCGGCCTCCTCGCCGTGCTCCAGCTCGTCCCGTCGCTGCTGGGGAGCGTGGCGGTCGCCCTGGTCCTGGCCGCCATCGTCGCGGCGCGCCCGCACACCCCGGTGCCGCACGCGGTGCTGTTCGTCGGCGCCCTCGCGACGCTCGGGGCCGACACGTCGTTCGACCCGGTCGTCTTCCTGCTCCTCCCGTTCGCCCACGTCGTGCTGCGTTCCTCGTGGTGGGCGGCGCGCGTGCCGCGGAAGGGCCGCGTCGAGCGCGTGGTGCTCGTCCCGGAGCTGCGCCGCACAGCCGTCATCCAGCTCGCGTGCCAAGGGCTGGCGCTCGTCGGTTTCGCGGCCTCGACCCTGGACAGGAACGGGTTCTTCGTCGTCGTGGCCTCGGTCGCGCTGATCGGGCTCGTCGTCCTCGTCGTGCCGCGGGCCTGGTGGCGCTGAGACGACCTCGCGACGCGGTGCGACGGCCTCTGCTCTCCCGGCTGGAGCAGGGGCCGTCGTCGTGCGGCGGGTCCGCGAGGCACGGCCCGGCTCGTCCGGGCTGGTCGGTGAGTCGACCGCGTGGACGAGATGCGTGCTCTGTACGCTTGGCACACTATTTTGTCCACGAGAGGCGAAGGAGATCGGCGCGCAGCATCCGAGCGTCTGACCTACCGTGGCCGGATGGCCGACACCCCCGCCCGCCCCGTCCTGCAGCTGCGCCTGGTCGTCGAGGCGCAGGACTTCGAGGAAGCCCTTGCCTTCTACCGTGACGCCCTGGGCCTCCCCCAGCTCGAGGCGTACGCCGGCGAGGGCGACTCGCGGGTCGCGATCCTCGACGCTGGCCGCGCCACGCTCGAGATCGCGAACCCCGCGCAGAAGCGCATGATCGACGACGTCGAGGTGGGCCGGCAGGTCGCTCCCCGGTTGCGCGTGGCGTTCGAGGTGACCGACGCAGGGGGCGTCACAGCCGACCTGGTCGACGCAGGGGCGTCGCTCGTGGCGCCGCCCGTCCGCACCCCGTGGGACTCGCTCAACGCACGCCTCGACGCCCCGGCCGGTCTCCAGATCACGGTGTTCCAGGAGCTCGACACGAAGGCCGCACCCTCCCCCGCGGACGATCCACGCGAGGAGTGACCTCCGCCGTCGGGCGGCCCCGAGGCTACTCCTGCCCGGCCTGCCCGTCGGCGACCTCCGTGTGCCACGCCCGTCGGACCTGCTCGAAGCGCGTCGGCAGCGGCGGCCGCACCCCGCCGTACCGCGCGTTGGTGCGCTGCACGAACCGCCGCCAGGACAGCACCAGCCCCTGTTTCGTGATGGGCAGCCCGCTCGCGACCGTGATGCCGTTGTCGTGCGTGTGGTGGACCGTCAGGAGCAGGGCGCGCGGCACCGACCCCTCCAGCTCGGAGCACAGCTCCTCCCGGACGTCCATCCAGCGGCGCAGGACCATGACCACACCCGGTTCGAGGCGGTGCTCGCGCACGGTGCGGTGCTTGCCGTGCTGGACGACGACGCTCCCCTCCCCCGCCTGGGCGCCCGTGGGCCCCAGGTCGAGCGAGTCGACCGTGCAGCGCAGCAGGTCGGAGTACCTGGCCCCCGTCGCGCGGGTCAGGCCGACGATGACCGCCAGGCGGACCAGCTCCGGCTTGGTCGACGCGTACATGGCGCCGACCGACAGCTCACGCCAGACCCACTCGGCCTCGTCGCGCGTGACGGGTGGGCGCGGGTAGCGCGGCGCGAGCCCCCGGGCGGGGTCGACGTCAGGACGCCCCTCGCCCGTCGAGGCCGTGGGCGGTGAGTCGGCAGCATCGGTGACCATGGAGGAAACCTATCCGCTTGGCACACTATTTTCAATCATGCCGCACGACGTGCCGCTCTCGACGTCGTCCCGCTCTCGAGACCAGCACGTCCCGCCCGTTGGCTAGGCTGGGCGTCGATGGACTCCCTCCAGCACTCCCCTCGGAGCGTGCCGCTCCCGTCGACGATCGCCCGCCCTGTCGAGCACGAGCTCGTGGTCAAGAGGTCCCGCTTCCTCACGCTCCTGCACCCCGTCGAGTCGGTCGCCGAGGCGGAGTCCGTGATCGCACGGGTCCGCAAGGAGCACTGGGACGCGCGGCACCACTGCACGGCGCTCGTCGTGGGCACGCACGCCGACCAGCAGCGCTCGAGCGACGACGGTGAGCCCTCGGGCACGGCCGGCATCCCCATGCTCGAGGTCCTGCGTCACCGCCACGTGACCGACCTGGTCGCGGTCGTCACGCGTTACTTCGGCGGGGTGCTGCTCGGGGCGGGCGGGCTCGTCCGCGCCTACTCGAACGCCGTGAGCGAGACCCTCGACCTCGCGCCCGTCCTGCGCCGCGCGATCATGGTCGAGGTCACGGTCGACGTCCCGCACGCGGAGGCGGGCCGGATCGGGAACATCCTCCACGAGTGGTGCCAGACCCACGGCGCAGTGCTCGAGGGCGCCGACTACGCGGCAGTGGCCACGTTCCGGCTCCTGGTCCCGCCGGGACATCTCGCCGAGCTCGACGCAGACGTCGCGTCGGCGTCGAGCGGAGCGATCTCCCCCGCCCTCGGCGACAGCCGGGTCGTCGACGTCCCCGCCTGAGCGGCCCCGAGCGCACGGCCAAGGCCCCTCCTGGGCCGCGCGGCGTCGTCGGGCACCAGGAAGATGCTCGACGGCGCCACGCGCCTTCCACGGGCCGTCAGCGGTCTCGTGGGCCGCCCGTGGGTACGTCCGCGCCGCACCCACGGGCGGGAGGCTCCGCGGGACCTCGCCGCATCCCGTCAGCGGGTCCTGATCCCCTCGGGGCCGACGTGCGCCCCGTCCGGGACGGTCGACGGCTCACCGGCGTCCTCCAGGACCGCGTCCCCCTCGGCGACGACGCCGCGACCGAACGTCCAGTCCCCCCGCACGGTGAGCCCCCGAGCGGCACGCAACGACGGAGCGCCCTGACCGAACCGCGCGTCGAAGTCGCCGACGAGCTTGTAGTGCGCGGCGTCGAGGTCGATCAGCGGCGCCTCGACCTGGGCCGTGAGCGTGAAGTCGTCGCCGAGCTCGTACACGTCCGAACGCAGCAGCAGCAGGTCGCTCGTCGCCTTGACGGGCAGGAAGCGGCTGCGGTCGACCTCGATGACGGTCGAGCCCTCGAAGACCTCGATCGCGGCGCCCATCGCCGACTCGATCTGGATCACGGGCGTCGAGGACGGGTCGGTGGGGTCGACCGTCTTGGGGTTGCGGATCAGGGGAAGCTCGAGGACTCCCCCGGTGCGGTCGAGCTCGGCGGCCAGCGCGCGCAGGTCGAGCCACAGGTTGTTCGTGTTGAAGTACCGGTGACGCTCGATGTCCCCGGCCGCGGCGAGGTCCTCCTCGGGCGTCTGCGCGGTCTCGCGCAGGACCAGGCGGCCGTCCGAGCGTCGCACCACGAGGTGACCGCCCTTGCGGTCTGCGGGCGTCCTGCGGGCGACCTCGGCCGCGAACGGGGCGCCCGACGCCGCGAACCAGCCGGCCATGGCCGCGTCCGGGGCTGCACCGAGGTTGTCCGAGTTGGAGACGCTCGCGTACAGGTAGCCCGCGTCCAGGAGCTGCTGGAGCGCCCCCGACGTCACCAGCGCCGTGTACAGGTCCCCGTGGCCAGGCGGGCACCACTCCAGGTCAGGGTCCGCGGGCCATTCGACCGGCTCGAGGTCGTCCGCCCGCAGCTTGGGCTCGCGGTTCTGCAGGAAGTCGAGCGGCAGGCCGTCGACCGCGAGGTCCGGGTAGGCCGCGAGCGCCGCGAGCGTGTCGTCGCGGGTGCGGAAGCTGTTCATGAAGAGCAGCGGGAGGCGTGCGCCGGTGGCGGCGCGGGCGGCGCGGACCTGTCCGGCGATGATGTCGAGGAAGGTGAGGGGGCCGTCGCTGGTGTCGCGGACGGTGAGGAGGGACTTGGCGCGGTCCATGCCCATGGAGGTGCCGAGGCCGCCGTTGAGCTTGACGAGTGCGGTGCGGGAGAGGGCGGTGGCGGCGTCGTCGGGGCTGATGTCGAGGTCGTGGCGGTGTGTGACGTCGGTGAGGGGGTCGACGTCGGTCTCGGGGACGGTGCCGGTGGCGCCGCCGTCGAGGAGCTCGTAGAAGCGGCTGAAGACGTCGATCGCGGTGGGGTGGACGCCTGCGTCGGCCATCTTGTGCTGGGAGTGGGTGAGGCCCTGGCTGCTCATGGTGTCGATGCTAGGTCTGGGTGCCTGCTCGTGCTGGGCGGGCTCGTGGGGCGTCGGTCACGTCCGTGGTCACTCGAAGCGGGTGGGGTCTCCTGCTCCGACGCGGACGACCTCTGCGGCGCCGGAGGAGAAGTCGACGACGGTGGTGGGTTCGGTGCCGCAGTCGCCGGAGTCGACGACGGCGTCGACCTGGTGGTCGAGGGCTTCCTTGATCTCCCAGCCCTGGGTCATGGGTTCGTCCTCCCCGGGCAGGAGGAGCGTGCTGGACAGCAGAGGTTCGCCGAGGGCGCGCAGGATGGCCTGGGTGACGGCGTGGTCGGGGATGCGGACGCCGACGGTCTTCTTCTTGGGGTGGGCGAGGCGTCGGGGCACTTCGGCGGTCGCGGGCAGGATGAACGTGTAGCTGCCGGGCGTGGAGGCCTTGATGGCGCGGAACGCGGCGTTGTCGATCTTGACGAGCTGGCCGAGCTGGGCGAAGTCGGCGCACACGAGCGTGAAGTGGTGCTTGTCGCCGAGGTGGCGGATGTCGCGGATGCGTTGGGTGGCGCTGTGGGAGTCGATGCGGGCGCCGAGGGCGTAGCAGGAGTCCGTGGGGTAGGCGATGAGGGCGTCGTCGCGCAGGAGCGTGACGATCTGGTCGATCGCGCGGGGCTGGGGGTCGACGGGGTGGACGTCGAGGTACTTGGCCATGGCGTGAGCCTAGGCCTGCCGGGGTGGGGTTGCCGCCGGGAGGCTGGTGCTCGTGCCCGATGGCGAGCGCGGCGGCGCGCGCGGGGGGACAATCGGTGCGATGCGACTCGTGACCTTCAACATCCTGCACGGCCGGTCCACGGTGGACGACCTGGTCGACGTGGACCGTTTCGCCCGTGCCGTGGCGGAGCTCGACGCGGACGTCCTGGCGTTGCAGGAGGTGGACCGCAACCAGCGCCGGTCGGGACGGGCGGACCTGGCACGGGTCGCGGCGGAGGCGATGGGGGCGGTCGACCACCGGTTCGCTCCTACGCTGGACCAGCGGTCGGCGCGCGGCCGGTCGCAGTACGGTGTGGCCCTGCTGTCGAGGTTCCCCGTGCTCGAGTGGAGGGTGCTGCCCCTGCCGCGCCGCCCGTGGTGGCGGCCTCTGCCCCGGGCCTCCGACCAGCGGGCGCGTCGGTGGCGGCTCGACGAGCCGCGCACGGCTGTGGTGGCGGTCGTGCAGACACCTCAGGGCCCTCTGACGGTGGCGGCGACCCATCTGAGCTTTCTCGACGGGTGGGGCGAGCACCAGCTCGACCGGCTCGTGGGGGGTCTGGAGGGGGCTCCGCGGCCGCTCGTCCTGATGGGGGACCTGAACCTGCGCTCGGAGGTGCCTGCGACCATCACGGGGTGGACCCCGCTGGCCGTCGCACGGTCCTACCCGGTCTCGCACCCGACGCTGCAGATCGATCACGTCCTGGCGGACGGCGGGGTGCGTCCGTTGGCACCGGCGCGGGCGGTCGACACCGGGTTGTCGGACCACCGGGCGGTGGTCGTGGACGTCGAGCTCGACGGCGCGACCCCCTCCTGAGCGGCCCCTCGCCCACGGTGTCGAACAGGCGTTCGAAGCCGATCGCCCACGCTGCCCCGTCGACTCGAACACCAGTTCGACGCAGGTTGCCGCACCCAGCACATCTGCTCGAACACGTGTTCGACGTCGTGCCCACCCGTGGACCGAGAGCACCTCTCCCCCGCGGCGACCTCACCTCAGGGTGGTGCGCCCGTGCGTCACCCGGACCACGGGAAGACGCAGCGCGGCGGGGGCGTCCGCCGGGACGAGCGGGGAGCGAGGCGCGACCGGGGCCACCCGCCGGTAGGCGCTCCCGAGCGGTGGCCTGGGGTCGGCCTCGCCGCGGTTGGGCCACAGGGCCGCCGCCCGCTCGGCCTGTGCCGTGATCGTCAGCGACGGGTTGACGCCCAGGTTCGCGCTCACGGCCGAACCGTCCAGGACGTGCAGGCCCGGGTGCCCGAACACCCGCTGGTAGGCGTCGACCACCCCGGTCCCCGGTGAGGCGCCGATCGCGCACCCGCCCAGGAAGTGCGCCGTGAGGGGCATGCCGAAGGGCTCCCCGATGCTCCCGCCGGGCGCCCCGCCCATGACCCGGGCCAGCCGCTGGACCGTCTCGTGCGCGGTGGGGATCCACCCCGGGTTCGGGGCCCCGTGCCCCTGCCGCGAGGTCATGCGACGACGGCCCGTCCAGGAGCGGCGCGTGTACGTCGTCAGCGAGTTGTCGTGGCTCTGCATGACCAGGGCGATCACGGTGCGCTCGGACCAGCCGCGCAGGTCGAGCATGGCCGGCAGCCGACGCCGCTGGGCCCACAGCTCCCGCAACCATCCGGCGGGCGACGGCGACGGACCGGGGTGAGCGACGCCGTCGGGCTCCGTGCTGCCCGGGCGCAGGCCGCGAGCGCCGCGGGGCGTGACGAGGACGGTCTGCAGGAGAGCCATGGCGTTGGACCCGTGGCCGTAGCGCACGGGTTCGACGTGCGTGTGGGCGTCGGGGTGGAAGGAGGAGGTGATCGCGACGCCGCGCGTGTAGTCGGGCAAGGGGGCGCCCGAGGGGCGTGGCCGGTCGGCGGTCGCGCCCAGTAGCGCCTCGGAGTTGGTGCGCGTGAGCATGCCGAGCCGAGGTGAGAGGTCGGGCAGGGTGCCGGCGTCGCGCTGGGCGTGCAGGAGCTGCTGCGTGCCGTGGGCGCCCGCGGCGAGGACGACGTGCTGGGCGGTCCACCGGGTGCGCCGGGCGTACGGGCGGTCGGTGCGCCGGGAGGTGACCTCGTAGCCGCCGCCGGGCGACGGCTCGATGCGGGTGACGGTCGTCAGAGGGTGGATCCTGGCCCCACCGCGCTCGGCGAGGTGGAGGTAGTTCTTGACGAGGGTGTTCTTGGCGCCGTGTCGGCACCCGGTCATGCACTGCCCGCACTCGAGGCAGCCGCGCCGCTCGGGGCCGGCGCCGCCGAAGAACGGGTCGGGCACGGACACCCCGGGGGCGCCGAAGAGCACGCCCACGGGGGCGGGTGTGACGGTGTGCGCGACGCCCATCTCGCGCGCGACCTGGGCCATGGCCTCGTCGGCGGGGGTGCGGCCCGCGTACGTCACGACGCCGAGCATGCGCCGCGCCTGGTCGTAGTACGGGGCGA
This sequence comes from Oerskovia sp. NPDC056781, assembly GCF_042789955.1. Lineage (NCBI taxonomy): Bacteria > Bacillati > Actinomycetota > Actinomycetes > Micrococcales > Cellulomonadaceae > Oerskovia > Oerskovia sp. NPDC056781. The sequence goes on along the minus strand of NZ_JBHUAD010000001.1, from coordinate 40,256 downwards.
GCTCGGCCTTCCAGTCGGTCAGGTGACCCCACGCGGGGTCGGTGTAGAACGCGTCGAGGGGCTCGTACAGGGTGTTGGCGTACACGAGGGAACCGCCGCCCACCCCGGCGCCCGCGAGGACCAGCACGTCACGCAGGCGGTGGACGCGCTGGATCCCGAGGCAGCCGAGGCGCGGGGCCCACAGGAAGTCGCGCAGGTGCCACGACGTCGCGGCGAAGTCCTCGTCCGCGAAGCGTCGGCCTGCCTCCAGGACCGCGACGCGGTAGCCCTTCTCGGTCAGGCGCAGGGCCGCGACGGACCCGCCGAACCCGGACCCGACCACGAGCACGTCGACGTCGTGGGCTCCTTCGGGGGCGCGGCGCCGGTGGGCGCCCTCGCCCGTGCGCTCGTCCTGGGTCATCGTGGCCACCTCGATCCTCGGGCGCTCCGTCGCGCCCGGCAGGTGCCCATCCTGCCACCGGGGCCGCGCGGCACACCGGGCCTTCGTCCCGGCTCACCGGCTCACCGGCCGCCCGGGCTGCGAGTCCGCGAGCGCCGACCTAGCGTGGACGGGACCCGAGTACACCTCGCCCGCAGCGGCCGCCGACCGGCGTGCGCGCGTGCGGCGACCTGAAGGAGGATCCCGTGCCCGACCAGACCCCCGCCTTCCCCGCCCAGCAGCAGGAACCCCCCGGCCTGACGTCCACCATGGACCCGTTGCCCGACCACGGTGAGTCGTCCTACCGGGGTACGGGCAGGCTCACGGGCCTGCGGACCCTGATCACGGGGGGCGACTCGGGCATCGGGCGCGCCGTCGCGATCGCGTTCGCCCGGGAGGGGGCCGACGTCGCGATCGGCTACCTGCCCGAGGAGCAGGTCGACGCCGAGGAGACCGCGCGCTGGGTGCGTGAGGCGGGCCGCACGGCCGTCCTGCTGCCGGGGGACCTGCGCGAGGAGGGCGCGTGCCGCGCGATCGTCGCCGACGCCGTCGCGCAGCTCGGCGGCCTGGACGTGCTCGTGAACAACGCGGGCTTCCAGATGGCGCGGCGGTCGTCGATCGCCGACGTGACGAGCGAGGACCTCGACCGGGTGCTCAGGACCAACCTGTACGCGCTGTTCTGGGTCACGCAGGCCGCGCTCGAGCACCTGGGCGAGGGCGCGACGATCATCAACGTGTCCTCGATCCAGGCGTACCAGCCGTCCACCTCGCTCCTGGACTACGCGTCGACCAAGGCCGCGATCAACAACTTCACGGTCAACCTCGCGGCCGAGGTCGGTGAGCGGGGCATCCGGGTCAACGCCGTGGCGCCGGGACCGATCTGGACACCGTTGCAGCCCGCGACGCAGCCGCCGGAGAAGATCGAGCAGTTCGGGGCCGACACACCGCTGGGGCGCGCCGGGCAGCCCGCCGAGGTCGCACCGGCGTTCGTCTTCCTCGCCTCGCCCACCGACGCGAGCTACGTCTCGGCGACCGTCCTCGGCGTCACGGGCGGCAAGCCCGTGTTCTGACCCGCCCGCGCGGGGTGCCCTGGCCCCGTGGGCGGCACGAGCGCTCTCGAGGGTCGGCGACGAGCCCCGCCCGTCCGCTCCGGGGCTAGGGTGAGAACCGGGTCGAGGAGCGGCCCGACGTCCTTGGCAGTGATCCCGGAGGCGACGATGCCGACGACCATCGCACAGCTCATGTCCACGGCGTTCTGCACGGTCGAGCGCACCGCGACCGTCGCGCAGGCCGCACGCACCATGATCGACGACGACTCCGGCGAGGCGGTCGTGCTCGACGACGGCGACGTGATGGGCATCCTCACGGACCGCAGCATCGTGCGGGCCGTGGCTGCCCAGGCCTCGCCCGAGCACCCCGTGGGCGACCTGTGCACCGAGGACCTCGTGGTGCTCAGCCCCCAGGACCCGGCCAGGGAGGCCGTGCGGATCATGGAGCGCCACGCCCTGCTGCGGCTGCCCGTCATGGTCGGGCCGGACCTCGTGGGCATCGTCCGCCTCTCCGACCTCGTCACCGCGATCGAGCGCGGGCAGGTCTCGGTCGGTGCCCGCGACACCGAGGACGCGGCGCACGCGTGACCCTGGCGCGCACCCTCGTCGTCCACGGACCGCGTAGCGTTGTCCTCGACAGGTGGAGGAACGGCGCGGTCGTGCGCCGCCGACCGTCCACCTCCGAGCACGAACGGGAACGGCCGATGACGCAGGATCTGCAGCAGACGAAGGACGACACCCTCGACGTCCCCACGAGCGCCGAGTACGGCACGGGGGCGACCCCGGCCACCGCCATCGAGTCCTCGATCGCGTCGGCCGCGCGGACGCTCGCCGAGGAGCCCAGCCTCCAGGAGACGCTCGACCGTACCGTGGAGCTCGCGGTCGCGATGGTCGAGGGCTGCGACGCGGCGGGGATCTCGCTCGTGACCCGCAAGGGAGGCATCGAGACCCCCGCCGCGTCGCACGACCTCGCCCGGCGCGGGGACGAGCTCCAGTACGCGCTGAACGAGGGGCCGTGCCTCGACGCGATCCGCGAGACCGACCTGGTGCGCACCAACGATCTCGCGGCCGAGCCGCGCTGGCAGCGGTGGGCCGACCAGGTGCACGAGGAGCTCGGGGTCCGCTCGATGCTGTGCGTGCAGCTCTTCACGAGCGAGACCTCGCACGGCGCCCTGAACCTGTACTCACGCTCCACGGGGGCGTTCCCCGCCACGGCGCTGTCGATCGTCTCGACGTTCGCCGCGGTCGCCGCCGCGGCCCTGACCGCCGCCCGCACCGAGGAGCAGCTCACGAGCGCCGTGCAGACCCGCACCGTGATCGGCCAGGCCCAGGGCATCCTCATGGAGCGGTACCAGCTCTCCGCGCAGCGCGCGTTCTCGGTCCTGAGCCGCGTCTCGCAGGACTCGAACGTCAAGCTCTACGACCTCGCCCGGGAGGTCGTCGAGACGCGCCGGTTCCCGACGACGTAGGCCGCCCGGCGCGGCGGGCCACCGGTCCGTGCGCCCGCCACGCCCCCACTGTTCGGCCGACCGCCCCTGCCGGGCACCGTCCTCAGCCCGTCACGGCTCCCTTGCGCCGGAAGAGCTGCGCCCCGCCGGGACGGCTCACGCTGCCCGGCTCGAGGGCTGCGAGGCACGCGTCGACACGGTCCTTGGCACGCCCGCCCAGCCCGCCGCCGGCAGCGATCGCGTCGATCAGCTCGCGTGCCACGTCAGGCAGGCGTCGGCTGCTCTCGCTCGCGTGAACGACGAGCAGGTCGAGCGCGCCGTCGGGGTCCAGGGCGTGCGAGGCCATGATGACGCCCTTGGCCTGGTCGACGACGGCGCGGTCCTGGAGGCCGACCGCGACCTGGCGGGTGACCTCGCGGCGCAACGCGTCCTCGTGCGCGGCGGACGTGTCGATCATCATGCCGATCACCTCGACCACGGCGCCCGACGCGTCGCGGCGCGCCTGGCCGGTGACCGTGACGGTCTTGGTCCGGCCGCGCGCGTCCACGATGCGGTGGCTGGTGCTGAACGGGCGCCCCGTGGTGCGCAGCAGCGCGAGGTCGCGCAGGACCGTGTCGCGGTCGTCGGGGTGCTTGTGCTGGGCGAGGAGGCCCGCGCTCGGGACGACCGAGTCGGGCGCCAGGCCGTGCAGCAGGTAGACCTCCTCGGACCACCACCACTCACCGGTGCGCAGGTCGACCCGGTACTGGCCGGTGGGGTGGGCTCGCCCGAGGCTCAACGCCTCGGCGAGCGGGTCGCGGCGACGCCTACGAGGGGACGGGTCGGTGGTCATGATGGCTCGCTCTCAGCACGTGCGTGTCGAGGGGCCGCTTCCTGACTCCTAGGAGCCCCACCTTAGTCCGCCCCGCGCACGGGACCAACCCTCGTCCGGGGGGCGAGCACCGCGAGACGCCGGCCGCCGACGTGGGATCCTGGAGTCGTGTCCGACCTGACGTCCCGCCGCGTCCCGCCCGGCCCGATCCTCGACGCGCTGCGCATTCACCGCTACCTGCCGGACTGGGCCCCGGACGTGCCACGGATCGCGCTCGAGCACGCCCTGGTCCTCGCGGACGGCGACCCGCACCGACTGGTCCTGGACGACGACGGGACCATCAGGGTCGAGAACTCCCCGCAGCCCTGAGGCTCAGCGCTTGCCGTACGGGTAGACGTCGGCGAGCACGGGCTCGAACGGCCGCGAGCGCAACCTCATGCCCGCCTCCTGGGGGGTCCGACCGGCCTTGGCGCTGTTGCACGGCTCGCACGCCGCCACGGCGTTGAGCCAGGTCGTGGTCCCGCCCTGGCACCGGGGCACCACGTGGTCCATGGTCGTCGCAGGAGCCCCGCAGTAGCCGCAGCGGAACTTGTCACGGCGCATCAGCGCGGCACGCGAGTACGGCACGCGGCCCGTGCGCTCGTAGACCCAGCGGGAGTGGACATAACGGACCAGCTCGACCGACAGGGGGCGTTGGTAGGGGCCGAAGGTCTCCCCCTCGACCGCCTCGCGCACGGCCGCGACCCGGCGGTGCAGCATGCGGATCGCGTGCCCGAGCGAGACGCGCCCCAGGACCTGCCCACCGCCCAGGTTGTAGATGAGGACCTCGCTCATCGACCGACTCCCTGTCTGCGACCCGCGGTACCGAGATCCTCGGCGCCGCGGGCCACCCACGTCGTCTGCGGAGAGGGCGGGAATCGAACCCGCCCCACGAGGCGCTGGTGCGCCCCGTCGCCGTCCTTGGCACATGCCTCTCCAGGGGTGCCGCCCGACTGCAGTCCGGGCGACTTGGAACCTCCACGCACACCACGGGTCCCCGTCGTGGCCAGGTTCATGTGCCTGGCTCGCCGCGCTACCACTGTGGCGCGGTCTCGTGTGCGTCAGCTCGTGCGGGCCGCCGGAGCGGCACCTCACGAGAACGGGTCAGGAGCGAACGCCGTGCGGGCTGACCCGACCGGCGCCCGGCCTCCTGACCGGACGTGCACCACAGTAGCGGCCCGCCCCCGGGCCAGGGCAAGGGTTTTTCGGGGAGATCACGCGCGGGTCGCGCGGACAGGCTCAGTACGCCCACGTCGTCGCTCACAGCGCCGTGATCCCGTCCCCGATCATCTTGGCCCCGAGCACCAGGAGCAGCACGGCCATGATGACGGCGTTGTTCTGGATCATCCAGGCCTTGAGACCGTCGAGCATCGTCGCGGCCCGGGACCCCATCGCCAGGTAGATCACGACGGGGGCGGCGACCCCGAGGCTCGCGACCACGACGAACACCGCGAGCGCCCCGAGCTGCTCGGACGTCTGGGAGGTCGCGGCGGCGATGGCCGCGGCCCCCGAGACGACGAGCAGGAGGTTCTTGGGGTTGACCGCCCCGAGCAGGACCGCGAGGCCGAACGCCTTGACGGGCGTGAACGCGTCGATCGCGCTCATCCACCTGGGCGTCTGCGGGCTCACGCCCTCGCGTGGACGTCCACGCCACTGGCCGAACGCGAGGAGCAGCAGCAGGACGCCCAGGACGATCTTGACGACGCTCGCCCACGCGGGCGGCCCGGCCGCGTCGGGGGTGGCCGCACCGGCCACGAGCAGCACGACCGACCCGAGGGCCGCGATCCCCACGATCCACCCCAGCAGGAACGAGAAGCCGTTGGCCTTCGCCTTCCTGCTGACGAGCATCAGCACGACCGCCACGATGGGCATGGGGCTGATGAGGACACCTACCGCGATGGGCAGGGACTGACCGACGGCTGGACCCACGGCACTTCCTCTCGTCGTGCGCCGCCGCCCGGCGCCGCGTTCCAGGTCTCGCGGCTGCTCGCGGGACCGGTCACCCCGACCGTAGTGCCGCGCCCTACCGACCGCGCGGGAAGGGCGGCGTGCCAGCGCGAGGTGAGCGGCGTCGTCGGGCAGGCGGGCGTCAGGCGGGCGGCGCGGGCGCCGGGGCCTCGCCGGCGTTCCCGGCCACGGCGGGCAGGAGGTCGCTCAGCGCGGAGTCGACGTCGGGGTAGGTGGGTGGCAGCTCGTCCGGCCCGACGGCGCCGCGCAGCACGTCCCGCACCTGGCCCACGTCCCGGGCCAGGGCCAGTCGCGCGCCGACCCGGTCGAGGTCGCGGGCCAGGGTCCCGAGCATCTCGGCGGCCTCGACGTCCAGGAACGGCACGGTCTCGGCGTCGAGGACCACGACGCGCGGCGAGGTGTCCGCGGCCAGGCGGCGCACGGCCGCGCGCACGGTGTCGGCGTTGGCGAAGAACAGGCCCGACTCGACGCGCACCACGAGCGCCCCCTCGACGCTGGTCCCACCGTCCTTGCCCGTGGCGATGCGCCGCGCCCGGTCGACCCACACGCCGTGCGAGCTGCGCACGAGCACGGCGACGTGAGGGCGCGAGGCACGACCGAGGAGCAGGAACAGCGAGAGCACGATCCCGAGCACGAGGCCGGGCAGGGTGTCGAACACCAGGACGCCGACCATGGCCGCGAGCGCCGCCCAGAAGTCGTGCCGGGCCGCTCCCCCGTACAGGGCCTTGGATCGAGGCGTCGCCAGGCGGTACAGGCGGCGCAGGGCCTTGACGTCCACGAGCTCGATCACGGCCGCGATGACGACGGCTGCGAGCGTGGCCTCGGGCAGGGACTCGAACACGGGCGTGAGGAACAGCAGGGTCAGGAGGGTCAGGGCGGCCGCGACGAGGCCCGAGACCTGGCTCTTGGCCCCGGCACCGCCGTTGACCGCGGTCTTGGACAGGCTGCCGTTGACGACCATCCCGGACGCGAGACCCGAGCCGAGGTTGGCGGCGCCCATGCCGACGAGCTCCCGGTCGGCGTCGATGTCGTAACCCTCGCGCGAGGCGTACGTCTTGGCCGCCCCGAGGGCCTCGGCGAAGCCCACGAGCATGACGCCCGCGGCCGGGCCGATCAGGTCGGTGTAGGCGTTCCAGTCGATGCCCGTGGGCAGCCCGAGCGCGGGGAGCCCGGCCTGGATGGGTCCGACGATGTCGACGCCGTCGTCGTCGAGGCCGAGCAGCAGGACCAGGGCGATCCCGATCCCGACCACGACGAGCGAGCCGGGCACCTGGGGCAGCCAGCGCTTGATCGCGAGGACCGCCGCGAGGGAGCCCAGGCCCAGGACCACGGTCAGAGGGTGCGCGGTGCCGAGCTCGGTGAGGATCGCCCAGAGCTTCTCGAAGAAGTTCCCCTCGCCCTTGTCGACGCCCAACAGGGCGGGTACCTGCCCGATGACGATCGTGAGCGCGAGGCCCACGATGAACCCCTTGAGCACGGGCTCGGAGATGAACGAGGCCAGGAACCCGAGGCGTGCGATGCCCGCGACGAGGCACAGGACACCGGTCACGAGCGCCACGGCCGTGGTCAGTGCGACGAACGCGGCGTCGTCGCCGGGCCGGAAGGCCGCGACCACGCTCGCGGACAGCGCCGCGGTCGCGGACATGGGCCCCACGACCAGGTGGCGCGAGCTGCCGAACGCCGCGTACAGGATCAGCGAGGGCACGGCGGCGTACAGGCCCACGACGGGTGAGACGCCCGCGATGGTCGCGTAGGCGAGCGACTCGGGCACCAGGACGGCCCACACGGTCAGGCCCGCGATCACGTCGCCCCGCAGCCATGCCCCGCGGTACCCCTGGAGGGACGAGAACACGAACCACGGTCGCCGCGCCGTGGTGGCCGTGGTGGCCCTGGTGCTCGGCATGTGCCCGCCTCTCGCCCGTGGGCGCCGCGCGCGCCTCAGGGGCGAACGTATCCGCGCGCGCCGCGGTCGGCATCAGGAAGGCCCGTCCTGCCCCACGGCGCCGCTGCCGTTCTTCCACCTCACGTCGTTCGAGGCGCGGGCGTCTACGGAGCATGCCCGCCCGACCTGCCTGCACCCCGGGAGCACCCTCATGAGCGCGACACCGAGGCTCTACCGACTGCTCGGACCCGACCGGGTGCCGACCCTCAGCCCCGTCCCCGGGACGCTCGGCGGCCACCGGCGTTCCCGGGTCTACGGCCGGCTCGACTGCCCCGGCGCTGCACGGGCGATCGCCCGTGGGGGCTACGTGGCCCATCGCGTGTTCTTCGCCGACGAGGAGACCGCGGTCGCCGCCGGCTACCGGCCGTGCGCCGTGTGCCTGCGCGAGCAGTACCGGGAGTGGAAGGCCCGGGTCGCTCCGGAGCCGCAGGGCTGAGGACCGGGCACCTGGCCGAGCACCTGGCCGAGCACAGCACCGGGGGGGACAGCCGCGCCGCGCCCGCGCGCACGATCGGCCGGGTGAAGGCACAGTGGACCCGACCCGTCCTTGCCCGACCACCCGGGAGGTCCCGTGCGCGCACGCCGGTTGACCACGTTCCTCGTCGCGCTCGCGACCGTCGTCCTGACGGTGCCGGTGGGCCTGGGCACGAGCGCCCCTGCTCACGCCTCGGGGGCCGGGGACGTGGCGGGGCTCGTGAACGGCGCGCGCTCGTCCGCGGGTCTCGCGCCCCTGGCGCACGACGCCGGGCTCGCGGACGTCGCTCAGGCGTGGGCCGAGCGGATGGCGGCGAACGGCTCGATGAGCCACAACCCGTCGACCGGCGCGCAGATCCCGGGCGGGTGGTCCACCTGGGGCGAGAACGTCGCCTGGTCGAGCGACCCGTCGCCGTCCGGGCTGCACGCGAGCCTCATGGGGTCCTCGGGGCACCGGGCCAACATCCTGTCCTCGGCGTTCACGTCGATCGGCGTCGGGTACGCGACCGACGCCGCCGGGGGCGCGTACGTCGCCGAGGTGTTCGCGGCCTACCCCGGTGCGGCCCCGGCTGCTCCTGCGCAGGCCCAGGCCCAGGCGGCCCCCGACCGGTCGACCCGCTCGCCGGGAGCCTCCGGCACGGCGGGCGGGACGGACACGACGGGCAGGTCTGCGGCAGGCCGCCCGCGCTCCCCCGTCGGCCTCGTGCTCGGCGCGTCAGGCCCCGAGGTCATGGCCCTCCAGGAACGCCTGCGCCTCCACGGCCGGGACCTCGCCGCCGACGGCGCGTACGGCCCCGCGACCGCCGCCGCGGTCGTCGCGTTCCAGGGCGCGCGGGGACTGGCGACGGACGGCGTCGTGGGGCCGGCGACGACGGCGGCGCTCGCCCTCGACCCGCCGCCCGCTGCGGCACCCGAGCCCGCTGCTCCCGATGCCACCGGCGCCGAGAGCGCAGGGACCGAGTCCGGTGCCGACCCGGCGGACGGGGCAGCGGACGGGACGGGTGATGCGACCGGCACGCGAGCCGCGGCCGCACGGGTCACGGGTGCGACGCCGTCGGGCTCGGCGACGCCCTCCGGGAGCCCGACCCCGCCGGGCACGGGCACGGGCACGACGCCCGACGTCCCGGCCTACGGCTGGGTGATCGCGGCCCTCGCGGTCCTGGCCGCGACGTCCCTGAGCGTCGTCGGTGCGCGCCGTCGCTCCGCGCAGGTCCGCGGCGCGCGTCCGCCACAGGACTGAGCGCCGACCTGAGGGGACCTCAGATGCCCAGGACCACCTTCGCGACCGAGAAGTAGATGACCAGCCCTAGGGTGTCGACGAACGTCGAGATGAACGGCGCCGCGACGATCGCAGGGTCGATGCCCACGCGGCGGGCCAGGATCGGGATGCTCGACCCGACCGTCGTCGCGAGCACGCACACGCCCACGACCGTGATCGCGAGCACCTGCGCGATCGACACGCCCGCGACCCACGCCGCCGGACCGAAGCCGACCGCGGCGAGCACCGTCCCGAGCAGGAGGCCCGTGAGCATCTCGCGCCCCACGACGCGCAGCAGGTCTCCGCGGCGGATGTCGCCCACCGCCAGGGCGCGGACCACGGTCGTCGCGGCCTGCGACCCCGCGTTCCCGCCCGTGCCGATGAGCAGCGGGATGAACAGCGCGAGCGCCACGACCGCGTCGAGCTCGGCCTCGAAGTAGCTCTGCACCCCGACCGTGAGGCTCGCCGCCACGATCAGCAGCAGGAGCCAGACCACACGTGCCCGCACCAGCCCCAGGACCGAGACGGTCAGGTACGGGCGGCGCAGCGGCTCCGAGCCACCCACGCGGGCCGAGTCCTCGTCGTCCTCGGCCTCGAGGATGCGCATCGCGTCGTCGACCGTCAGCACGCCCAGGAGGCGGCGCTCGTGGTCGACCACCGGCACCGCGACGTACCCGCCGTCGCGCACGACGTTGGCCGCGTGCTCCTGGTCGTCGGTCGCCTCGACCGTCACGGCCGGGGACATGACGTCCTCGACCGGGGTGCCCGGGTCGCTCACGAGCAGCCGGCGCAGCGACACCACCCCCTCGACGACCCGCCCGGCACCGAGGACCGGCACGGTGTAGATCGTCTCGACGTCGTCACCCGCCCGGCGCAGCGCGTCGAGGGCCCCCGCGACGCTCGTGCCACGCCGCACCGAGGCCACCCGGGGCGACATGCGCCGGCCCGCGCTGTCCTCGGGATACCCGAGCAGCGCGGTCGTCAGGGCCCGTTCGTCGGGACCCAGGCCGCCCAGGAGCCGGGCCGCGACGCCCGCGGGCAGCTCGTCGAGCAGCGACGCCCGGTCGTCCGGGTCGAGGGCCGCGAAGATCTCCGCGGTCGCCTCGGACCGCAACGCCTCGACGAGCTCGGCCTGGATCGCCGGGTCGAGGTCCTCGAAGACCTCGACCGCGCGCCCCTTGGGCAGCAGACGGAACGCGACCGCGCGCCGCTGGTCGCCCAGGCGCCCGAGCTCGTCGACGACCTCCTGGGTGTCCATGCTCGCGATGCGGTGCTGCAGGTCCTCCAGGTCGTGGGGTCGCTCGGTCCGGGGCTCGGAGTGTGCGCGCATGGCCCCACCTTCTCAGGGCGGCGGACGGGCGGCCCGGTGGAGTCGCGCGACGTGACGAGGCCCACGGCGCCCCGCGTCCGGGCGCGGCCCGGGCACGGGGCGACGGCTCAGCGCGCCACGCGGTACCTCGTGTAGACCACGCCGCCCGTGAAGCGGCGCTCGTCCAGGAGCTCGAGGTCGAGCCGGGCGCCCGCCGGATAGAAGGACGTCCCGCCGCCCACGAGCACGGGGTGCACGAAGGCGCGCAGCTCGTCGACGATCCCCGCCGCGAGCGCCTGCGCCGCCAGCGTCGGGCCGGCGATGCCGACCTCTCGCTCGGCGCGGTCGACGAGGGTGCGGGCGGCGGCCGGGTCGAAGGTCCGCTCGACGCGCGTGCGCGGGACGCCCGGGTCGTCGAGCGTGGTCGAGTACACGACCTTGTCCACGTCGCGCCAGATGCGCGCGTAGTCACGGACGGCGGGCGACTCGTCGTCGAGCATGGCGGGGTCGTCCCACACGCGCATGACCTCGTAGACCCGGCGTCCCAGGAGGAAGGTCCCGACGGAACGTTCGAGGTCGTCGACGAACGTGTGCACCTCCTCGTCGGGGGTGCTCCACTCGAACGAGCCCGAGGCGTCGGCGACGTAGCCGTCGAGGGACATGATGCCGGTGCAGGTCAGCAGCGCCACGGTGCACTCCTAGGTGTCGGCGGAGGTCGGCGGAGGTCGGCGGAGAGGGTCAGCGGGGCTGCGCCCGGCCGGGCGGGACGTGTCCGGGCGGGGAGCCGTGCCGCGCGCGCAGGTAGCGCGTGAGGCCGACCGTGCCCCAGATCACGGCCAGCACGAGGAGCAGGAACGGCAGGACGGGGGCGCCGGTCGCGATCAGCACGGCCGCGAGGACGAACGCGCCGAGCGCGAGCCAGAGCACGTTGCCGACGGGTCTGGGTCCGCTGGAACTGGACATGGGCCCCTCCTCGGGCAGGCGCGTACTCAGCCTACTCCGGGCGGGTCGGCCTGCACGGGGTCGAGGTCATGCCGTGGGGTCCTCGGGCCAGTCGTGCTTGGGGTAGCGGCGGCGCAGCTCGGCGCGCACCTGCGCGTACCCCGTGCCCCAGAACGACTCGAGGTCGGCGGTGATCGCCGCAGGCCGCCTGGCCGGGGACAGCAGGTGCAGCAGCACGGGCACGCGTCCGTCGGCGACACGGGGCGTGGCACGCCACCCGAACGCGTCCTGGACCTTGACGGCGAGCACGGGCTGGTCCGCGGTGTAGTCGAGGCGGGCGCTGCGGCCCCCCGGCAGGTCGACGCGCACGGGGGCGAGCTCGTCGAGCCTGCCCGCGGCGGGCCACGGCAGCAGGCGTCGCAGGGCGCTGGTCACGTCGAGGCGCTGGAGGTCGGCAGCCCTGCGGACCTTGGAGAGGTCAGGTCCGAGCCACGTGTCGAGGCCCGTGAGCAGGGCCTCGTCGGACACGTCGGGCCACGGGTCGCCCAGGGCCCGGTGCAGGAACGCGAGGCGGTGCCGCAGCTCGCGTGCGGGCTCGCGCCAGGGCAGGACGTCGAGGCCCTCGCGCTCGAGCCCGGTCCGCAGCGCCGCCACGACCTGGTCGGCGGGCGGGTCGGCGACCTTCTGCGAGGCGATCTCGATCGCGCCGAGCCGCGTGGTGCGCCGCGCCTGGACGCGCCCGTCGGTCCACGTGACGGTCTCGTCCTCGCGCAGGGCTGAGGACGCGGCCTCGTACGCGAGGTCCTCGTCGACGGGCGCGGCCGACCGGATCGTCGCGTCACGCCTGCCGGCGCCGCGGTCGGCGTCCGCGACGGCGAGCCAGTCGTAGCCCGCGAGCGGGGAGCCTGGCGGCAGCGCGGCCCCCGTGCCCGACGTCATGAGGTACGTGGACCCGTTCGGCCGCCTCCGCGCGACCCGGTCCGGGTGCGCGAGCGCGACGACGAGCCCGACCGCGAGGTCCAGGCTCAGGTCCTCCCGGCGGCTCCGCCCTGGCGCGGCGACGAGCCCCTGGAGCCGCTCGGCCTGCGCGCGCCACGCGCCGCTCGCCGGACCACCCCGCCGGGCGTCCCGCAGGGCCGCGACGAGGTCCGCCCCGGGCGCGCGCACGTCGTCGGACAGGAGGGCGACCACCTCGGCAGCGAGCCGCGGCCCGACGACGTCGCTCGCGTCGAGGAGGGCGCGCGCGAGCCGGGGGTCGGCCGGGACGCGGGCGATCTCGCGTCCCCGCGGGGTGACCGTGCCGTCCGGGTGGACCGCGCCGAGCGCCTCGAGCGTCGTGCGCGCGACCGTCATCGCGGCCGCGGGCGGGGAGTCGAGGAGCGCGAGCCCCGTCCCGTCCGGGCTCCCCCAGCACGCGAGCTCGAGCGCGAACGCGACGAGGTCGGCAGTGAGGATCTCGGGCGTCGGGTGCGCGACGAGCTGGGCGTGCTCGCCCGGCGACCAGCAGCGGTACACCGCCCCCGGCCCCTCGCGTCCAGCGCGCCCGGCGCGCTGCTCGGCCGCCGCACGGCTCACGCGGACCGTCACGAGACCCGCGAGGCCGCGCCGGTGGTCGGTGCGCGGTTCCCTGGACAGGCCCGCGTCGACGACCACCCGCACCCCGGGCACGGTGAGCGAGGACTCGGCGACGGCCGTGGAGACCACGACCCTGCGGCGCGGCCCTGGCGTCAGGGCCAGGTCCTGCTCGCGCGCGGGCAGCCGCCCGTGCAGGGGGCGGACGTCGGCCTCCACGCCGGCCAGGCGGCGAGCGACGCCGTCGACCTCGCCCGCGCCGGGCACGAAGACCAGCACGTCGCCGGCCTGCTCGGCCAGCGCCCGGCGTGCGGTCGCCGCGACGTGGTCGAGGAACGCGCGCGGCACGCCGCGCTCGTCGAGCCGCGGCCCGGGCGAGGGCGCCCACACCTCCTGGACGGGAAACAGGCTGCCGTCCGCGACCACGACCGGGGCGGGGACCTGGTCGCCCAGGAGGCTCGCGGTGCGCTCGGCCTCGATCGTCGCGGACATCGCGACGAGCGCCAGGTCTGGGCGCAGAGCGGTCCGGACGTCGACCAGGAGCGCGAGGGTCAGGTCGGCGTCGAGGTGACGCTCGTGGACCTCGTCGAGCACGACGACGCCCACCCCGGCCAGCTCCGGGTCGCGCTGCAGGCGGCGCAGCAGGACGCCGGTCGTGAGGACCTCGATGCGCGTCTCGGGCCCCGTCCGGGACTCGCCGCGCACCGAGAAGCCCACCGTGCGTCCGACGGGATCACCGAGCAGGTGGGCGAGACGGCGCGCCGCAGCCCGGGCCGCGATCCGGCGCGGCTGGGTCACGATGACACGCCCCGCAGGCCGAGCAGCCGCGAGCGCCGGCGGGACGAGGGTCGTCTTGCCTGTGCCGGGAGGTGCCTGGAGCACGACGACGCCCCGGTCCCGGACGGCGTCGGTGAGCTCGGCCAGGTGATGGCGGACCGGGAGATCGGGCGGCGAGGCGAGCAGTCGGGCGATCGGGTCCGGGTCCACGGGGCCATTCTCCCCCGCGCCTCGACCGCGAGGGCCCGCGGGCAGCACGCGGGCGTCGAGCCTGCCCCGTGCGCCCGCAGGCGGAGCGCTACCCTGGGCTGGACGAACGACCGACGACCGGAGCAGGAGGTGGGGAACGTGCAGGCAGAACACGTCGTGCGGGGCACCGCCTCGCTGCGCGAGCGCTACGACCGGCTGACCTCGACGTCCTCGGCCCGTGCCGTGGCCCTGGTGCCGCTCCTGGCGGTGCTGGCGCTCGCCGTCGGGCAGTCGTTCGGCTCGTCGTCCCTGGGCGGCGTGCTCTCCCTGCTCGGTGCCGCGACGCTCGCCGCCACCGCCGGTGCGCTCGGGGTCGCGCTCGCGTGCGTCGCGGTCGCGGTCCTGCTGCTGCTCGCGGTGCCCGTCGGTCCCGAGCCCGTGCCGCTGCCGGCACCCGTGCGCCAGCACAGCCCCACGACCCCCGGACGGCCCCAGCCGCGAGCGCCGGGAGCGAGCCCGCTCCCGCGCACCGCCTGAACCTCCAGCACTCCTCCGAGCCGTCGTCGGCCCGGGGGCCCTGCCGGTCCCTGCGGAGCCGGCGCGGGAGCTCCACGCTCCCCTCCCCTCCAGCCGCAGGAGTCCTCCGTGCCCGTCGTCGATGCCCTCACCCGTACCCTCTCCACGCTCGTCCACCCGATCCAGCTGGTGGTCGCCTGGATCCTCGTCCGTCTCCACTCGGCGCTGACCGCGCTCGGCCTCGACCCTGCCGGGGGTGCCGCGTGGAGCCTCGCGATCGTCGGCCTGGTCGTGATCGTCAGGCTCGTGCTCGTCCCGCTCGTCGTCGTGCAGGTCAGGGGCATGCGGGCGATGCGCCTGGCGTCGCCCGAGATCCGCCGGATCCAGGAGAGGTACCGGGGCAAGGGCGACCCGGCGAGCCGGGACGCGGCCCGCCGCGAGCAGCAGGAGCTCCTGGCGCGTACCGGCGCCAACCCGCTCGCGGGCTGCCTGCCGATGCTCGTGCAGGCGCCGGTCCTGTTCGCGCTGTACTCGGTGCTCTCGGGGATCGGCCGCCAGGTGCCCGTCGGGGCGCTGACCGGTGAGCTGGTCCGCGAGGCGGACGCCGCGACGCTCCTCGGCGCCCCTTTGTCGGGGACGCTGACCGGGGCGTTCACGGGCGGCGCTGCGACGGGTGGCCTGGCCGGCGCCCTGGTGCCCGCCGTGCTGATCGTCGTGATGTACGCCGCGCAGGTCCTGACCCAGCGGCTGAGCGCGCGCGCCAACCCGGTCGACACCACCCCCCTGGCCCGGCAGCAGGGCGTGTTCGCGTTCGTGCTGCCCGCGGTCTCCGCGGTCGTGGCCGTGGGCTTCCCCGTGGGCGTGGTCCTGTACTGGGCGACGTCGTCGCTGTGGGGGCTCGGCCAGCAGCTCGTGATCGGTCGCCTCGTGCCGCCGGGCGACCTGGACGTGGCGGGGGCGTCGCGTCCCACCGTGGCCGAGGTCCCGGTCGGCGAGCCCACCGGACACGCTGTCGCCGCGCGCGCCGGCGGGCAGCGACCGCAGCCGCGTCGCGGCACG
Source organism: Oerskovia sp. NPDC056781 (assembly GCF_042789955.1). Classification (NCBI taxonomy): domain Bacteria; kingdom Bacillati; phylum Actinomycetota; class Actinomycetes; order Micrococcales; family Cellulomonadaceae; genus Oerskovia; species Oerskovia sp. NPDC056781. The sequence goes on along the minus strand of NZ_JBHUAD010000001.1, from coordinate 24,485 downwards.
GCGAGGAAGGCACGCCGGGGCTGAAACCGGCGCCGCGCCGGACGCACCGCTCGGTGCGGGCTCGTCTGCCGCCCGGTGTCCTCAGTCGCGCGAGACCACGACGCTCACGCTGTGCCCGCCGAAGCCGAACGCGTCGACCAGCGCGTGGCGCGCCGTCGTCGGGCGGGCGGTCCCGCGCACGACGTCGAGGTCGATCGCGGGGTCCAGGTGGTCGACGTTGAGCGTGGGCGGCACCACACCGTCGCGCAGCGCGAGCAGCGCGACGACGACGCCGAGCGATCCCGAGGCTCCGAGCAGGTGCCCGGTCGCGCCCTTGGTCGAGGTCACGGGCGGCGGCTCGGGCAGGGCCGCGCGCAGCGCGTCGGCCTCGTTGCGGTCGCCCACGGGGGTCGAGGTCGCGTGGGCGTGGACGAGCCCCAGGTCGCCGGGCGACAGTCCGGCCGAACGCAGTGCGAGCGTCACGGTGCGGGCCTGGTTCTGGGGGTCGCCGCCCACGATGTCGTGGGCGTCCGAGGTCAGCGCGGCCCCCGAGACCACGCCCACCACGCGTGCCCCGCGCGCCCGGGCGTGCTCCTCGTTCTCCAGGACGACGACCGCGGCCCCCTCGCCCATGACGAACCCGTCGCGCGCGGCGTCGAACGGGCGCGAGGCACGTCCGGGCTCGTCGTTGCGCGTCGACATGGCCCGCGCCTGGGCGAAGGCCGCGAGGGAGAACGCCTGGACCCCCGCCTCGACTCCCCCGCACACCACGACGTCGGCGGTCCCCGCGAGGATCATCTCGCGCGCCGTGGCGATGGCCTCGCTGCCTGCGGCGCACGCGCTGACCGGGGCCCGGGCGCCAGCCAGGGCGCCCAGGTCGATCGACAGCCAGGCCGCGGGGCCGTTGGCCATGAGCATGGTCACGGCGTGCGGGGAGACCTGGCGGTGGCCGTGGGCGTCGAAGAGGCGGCTCTGGGCGAGGGTCGTCGCGATGCCGCCGTTCGCAGAGCCGACCACCACGGCCAGGCGGGTGGGGTCGACGTCGGGGCTCCCGGCGTCGGCCCAGGCCTCCCGGCCCGCGACGAGCGCGAGCTGCTCCGCGCGGTCGGTGCGACGCAGCAGGCGCACGCCGAGCGGTTCGGCGAACGCGTCGTCGACGCGCGCGGCGATCCGTACGGGCAGGTCGCGTGCCCACCCGTCCGTGATCGCCCGGACGCCCTGGTCCCCGCGCACGAGCGCGTCCCACGTCCCCGGGGCCGTCGACGACAGCGGTGTCACCGCGCCGAGCCCCGTCACCACCGCTCGAGTCATGGTGCCTCCCCGGTCGTTGCCCGCGGCCCCGGTCAGGTTCCCGCGTGCGCCTGCCTGCACTGTAGGACGCACGTCCCAACCCCGCTGCCCACGGGCCCACGAGTCCACGGGGCCACGAGCGGTGCCGAGCATGGGGTTGTCGCTCGGATCCGACCGGATCTCGACGGCCGACCCCGTGCTCGGCCGACGACAACCGCATGTTCGGCACGAGCCCGCATCGCGCGACAGACCCTCGACGCCTCCGCGCCTCGCGGCGCGCGCTGCCAGAGCGCGCCCTGTTGGAGCGCGTGTCGCTAGAGCGTGCGCGCCATCACGCGCTGCGGCCCGGCATCACCGCCGAGGTAGCGCCCGCGGTCCACGAAGCCGCCGCGCGCGTAGGCACGCAGCCCGGCGGCGTTCTCCTCGTTGACGGTCAGCACGACGACCTCGAACGGCCCGCGCCCCAGGCGCGTGGCAAGACGGGCCGCGAGCGCCGGCAGCGCGGCGGTCACGGCCGTGCCGACCCCCTGCCCCTGGTGCGCCCGGTCGACGAGGAACCCGCGGAAGAGCACGACGTCGCCGGTCGCGGGCCCGTCGAGCAGGGCGACGACCTCGGTGGGCGCGCCGCCGGGGTGCAGGACGCCGAGCCCCGCGACCTCGTCTCCGCATGAGGCGACCAGGAGGTGGCGGCCCGCGTCCGCCTCGGCGAGGGCCACGATCTCGGCGGCCGACGACACGAACCGGTCCTGCCCGGGCGCGGCCGTGACCCCGCGCAACCGGATCAGCACCTCCTCGCGGGACGCCGGGTCCCGCGCGAGGTCGTCGAGGAGCGTGCTGCTGGTCCGACCGGACTGGGTATCCACCCGGCGACCGTACCCCCGGGCGGGCGCCGTCACGGGACTCGTGGCACCCGTCGCCCACGGCACCTACTCTCGGGGGATGACAACGCCGTCACCGGGCAGCGAGCGCCCGCTCGAGCCCGACATCGTGACCGACCTGCGCGAGCAGATGACCTACGGCTCGTACCTGCACCTCGAGACGCTGCTGGACGCCCAGGCCCCGGTCAGCGAGCCCGCGCACCACGACGAGATGCTCTTCATCGTGCAGCACCAGACGACCGAGCTGTGGCTCAAGCTCGTCCTGCACGAGCTGGTCTCGGCGCGGGCACTCATCGCGGCCGACGACCTCCAGTCCGCGCTCAAGCGCATCGCGCGGGTCAAGCACGTCCAGCGCACGCTGACCGAGCAGTGGTCCGTCCTGGCGACCCTCACGCCGAGCGAGTACGCGCAGTTCCGCGGGTTCCTCGGTCACACGTCGGGGTTCCAGTCGTGGCAGTACCGCGCGGTCGAGTTCCTGCTGGGCAACAAGAACGCGCGCATGCTGTCGGTGTTCGACGCCGAGCCCGCGGCGCACGCCGAGCTCGAGCGACTGCTGCACGAGCCGAGCGTCTACGACGAGTTCCTGCGCTACCTCGCGCGGCACGGTCACGACGTGCCCGCCCGCGTGCTCGACCGCGACGTCACGCAGGGCTACACGCTCGACGAGGACCTGGTCCAGACCTTCCGCGCGATCTACGACGACCCCGAGGGCAACTGGCTCGCCTACGAGAGCTGCGAGGAGCTCGTCGACCTCGAGGACAACTTCCAGCTCTGGCGCTTTCGCCACATGAAGACCGTCCTGCGCATCATCGGGACCAAGCGCGGCACGGGCGGGTCGAGCGGTGTGGGCTTCCTCGAGAAGGCCCTCGACCTGACGTTCTTCCCCGAGCTGTTCGCGGTGCGCACCGAGATCGGCCGGTCGTGAGCGCTGGACCGGACGGGCGCGCTGCGGTCACCTTCACGGTCGACGCCCGCTGGGATCGTGGCACGGGATGGACCGGCCCGACGGCGGTCGTCGCCACCCGGGGCGGCTTCCGCTCGCGCGTGGGCACCGACCCTGCCCCGACCCGTCACCTGGAGGGCGCCCTGCTGCCCGGCTTCCGCGACGCCCACGTCCACCTGGCGCTGGTCGACGCCGGGGCACTGCTCCAGGGCGGCCTCGCCGCGGTCGACGACCTGGGCGGTGACCCTGCGGTGCTGGCGGCGCTCGCCGTGCGATCCGGCCGTGCCGAAGCCCTGCCCGAGGCCCGCTTCGCCGGGGCCTTCCTCACCGCTCCCGGCGGCTACCCGTCGGACCGGTCGTGGGCCCCGCCAGGATCGGTCGAGGAGGTCGCCGACCCCGAGCAGGCCGTGGCCGCGGTCGACCGGCAGGTCGCAGCCGGGGCGAGCTTCGTCAAGGTCGTCCTGCACGCGGGCGCGGGTCCCGTGCCCGACGACGCGACCCTCCGCGCGCTCGTGAGGCGGGCGCACGAGCGCGGCCGGGCCGTGGTCGCGCACACCGAGGGCGCGGGCCAGGCAGGCCGGGCGCTCGTGGCCGGCGTGGACCGGCTCGCGCACTGCCCGTTCAGCGAGCGACTGCCGGACGACCTGGTGACGGCGGCGGCGCGCACCCAGACCTGGGTCAGCACGCTCGACGTCCATGGCTGGGGTACCCCGACGGCCCCGTACGCGGTGGCCCTCGACAACCTCACGCGGTTCGTCGCCGCGGGTGGGGCGGTCGCCTACGGGACCGACCAGGGCAACGGACCGCTGCCCGTCGGGGTCGACGAGCGCGAGCTGGTGGCTCTGCTCGCCGCCGGGCTGACCCCGGACGGTGTGCTGCACGCCCTGACGTCGGGTCCGGTGCCGGTCGCGCTCACGCTGCTGCCCGGGCCCCGCCCGGCACCGGGCGCCCCGCCCGAGCAGGTCGCCGCGTGGCTCGCGCAGGCACGCGTGCTCAGGCCTCACGACCTGCTGGGCCCCGCACCCGCCCTGACCAGCCCAGACCAGCCCAGACCGTCCCCCGGAGGCCGCCCGTGACCAGCACCACCCCACCCGTCCGTCGCTCGGCGGCCCCTGGTCCCACCGAGCGCGCCGCAGCGCTCGACGCGGCCGACCCGCTCGCCCGCTTCCGCGAGGAGTTCGTCCCGTCGGCCGACGTCGTCGCCTACCTCGACGGCAACTCTCTGGGGCGTCCCACGCGCGCGAGCGCCGAACGGCTCGCGCGCTTCGCGACCGAGGAGTGGGCCTCGCGTCTCATCCGCGGTTGGGACGAGTCCTGGTACGAGCTGCCGCTCGCGATCGGCGACCGGATCGGGGAGACCGTGCTCGGCGCCGCACCGGGCCAGACGTTCGTGGGCGACTCGACGACCGTGATCCTCTACAAGCTCGTACGCGCGGCCCTCGACGCCCGCCCGGGGCGCACCGAGATCGTGGTCGACACCGGGAACTTCCCCACCGACCGGTTCGTGCTCCAGGGCATCGCGGCCGAACGGGGCGCGACGCTGCGCTGGCTCTCCCCGGACCCCGACGCGGGCGTGACCACGGACCAGGTCGCGGACGCCGTCGGGCCGGAGACCGCTCTCGTGGTGCTCAGCCACGTCGCCTACCGGTCCGGGTACCTCGCCGACGCCGGACCGATCACGCGCGTCGCCCACGACGCCGGGGCGCTCGTGCTGTGGGACCTGTGCCACTCCGCGGGGGCCGTGCCCGTCGCGCTCGACGCCTGGGACGTGGACCTCGCGGCGGGCTGCACCTACAAGTACCTCAACGGCGGGCCCGGGTCACCTGCGTTCGGGTACGTGCGCGCGGACCTCCAGGCGGCGCTGACCCAGCCGATCCAGGGCTGGATGGGCAGCGACGCGCCGTTCGAGATGGGGCCCGAGTACGCGCCGCACACGGGCGTGCGGCGATTCCTCAGCGGGACGCCCGCGGTCGTCGGGATGCTCGCGATGCAGGACATGCTGGACCTGCTCGACGAGGCCTGCAACGTCGCCGGAGCCGATGCCGTGCGGGACAAGTCGGTCCGGCTCACCGGGTTCGCGCTCGACCTCGTGGACGAGCTCCTCGTGCCTCTCGGGGTGCGGGTCGCCTCGCCCCGCGACCCGGCACGGCGCGGCAGCCACGTGACGATCGACCACGCCGCGTTCGAGCACGTCGTCGGGCGGCTGTGGGCGCAAGGCGTCGTCCCGGACTTCCGTCGCCCCGACGGTCTGCGCCTCGGGCTCTCGCCCCTGTCGACGAGCTTCGCCGAGGTGCAGGTCGGGGTCGAGGCGGTGCGCGCGGCGCTCCTCGACGAGACCGCGAGCGCCTGAGGGGCACGGCCCGCCGGGTGCTGGTCGGCCGCCGCTCCCGGTTGTCGCCCCCGGGCACCGGTGCCACGCTGGAGTGGTCGTGGACCCGGGACCCGCCAGGGAAGGCGCACCCATGTTCGGCAGCATCGCTCGGACGGTGATCGCTCACCCGTGGCGCGTGATCGGCGTCTGGGTGCTCCTCGCGGCCGCGGTCGTCGTCTTCTCGCCGAGCCTGGACGACTACACGACGGGCAACCAGCAGTCGTTCCTGCCCGCGTCGTTCGAGTCGGTCGAGGCGCAGGAGGCGGGCGACGAGAACTTCCCCGCGCAGTCGGGGGCGACGGGCAGCCTGGTCGTCGTCCGGACCGACGGCGCGGCGCTCACCGCGGACGACCAGACCACCATCACCGGTCTCGTGACGACGCTCCAGGGGGACGCGGTCCCCGGGGTCGTCTCGGTGAACGAGACCCCGCAGTCCCTCTCGCAGGACGGGCAGACCGCCGCCCTGTCGGTCGCGTTCGACGGCCAGCCCGGCGACGACGTGGTCGACGACGCGGTGCCCGCGCTGCGCACCGCGACCGACGAAGCCCTGCAGGGCACCGACCTGACCGGCGCGCGCACGGGCAACGCCGCGATCCAGGTCGACACGACCACCGCCTACGCCGCGGCCGAGCGGACCATCACGATCGCTACCGTCCTGCTCATCGTGATCCTGCTCGGCCTCGTGTTCCGCAGCCCCGTGATCGCGGTCATCCCGATCGTCGTGATCGGCGTGGTGCTCTCGGTCGTCACAGGCCTGACGGCGTGGCTCGCGGACCTGCTCGACTTCCAGGTCAGCGACACGCTCCAGCCGATCCTCGTGGTGGTCCTGTTCGGGATCGGCACCGACTACATCGTGTTCGTCCTGTTCCGCTACCGCGAGCACCTGCGCCGGGGCGAGAGCCACCGCGAGGCGCTCGAGGCCTCGGTGGGGGTCGTGGGCAGGGTCGTCGCGTCCTCGGCGCTCACCGTGATCGGCGCGTTCGCGGCGCTGCTGTCCGCGCGGCTCGAGTCGCTGAGCACCCTGGCGCCGGGCCTGATCGTGGCCGTCGCGGTCATGCTCGTGACGGCCCTGACGTTCGTCCCGGCGATCTTCGTGCTGCTCGGCCGGGCGCTCTTCTGGCCCCTCGGCCCGGGCCACGACGCCCGGCGCAGCCCGTTCGCGGCTCTCGGGTCGTTCACGGCCCGCCGCCCCGTCGTCCCGGCGCTCGCCGTCGGGGCCGTGCTCGTGGTCCTCACGCTGTTCGCCTCGGGGTACAAGGCGACGTACGACACGCTCGACGAGCTCCCCGCGGACACCGCCTCCCGCCAGGCCTACACGACCCTCGACGCGTCCTTCCCCGCGGGCGCGCTGAGCCCCACGCAGGTCTACGTCGTGGGGACCACGCCGCTCGACCCGACCGCGCTGACCACGCTCGCGACGAACCTCGCCGCCGTCCCGGGAGTCACGTCGGTCGCACCACCCACGGCCACGACCGACGGCACGGCCGCCCCCGTCACCGTGGTGCTCGCCGACGACCCGTACTCCGACGCCGCGATGGCCACGGTCGAGGGCCCCCTGCGCGACGCCGCGCACGGGTCGGTCCCCGGCGCGCAGGTCTACGTCGGCGGGCAGACGTCGGCGTTCGTCGACGTGCGCGACCAGCTCCGCGCCGACACCGGCCGCGTGTTCCCGATCGCCGCCGTCATCATCGTCGTGATACTCGGGCTCCTCCTGACCGCCGTGCTCGGCGCCGTCAACCTGCTCGTGTGCGTCGCGCTCACGTTCACCGCGACCCTCGGCGCGGTCGTCCTGCTCTACCTGCACGCGCTCGGGTACGCCGGCATCGACTTCTCGATCCCCATCGTGCTGTACCTGTTCGTCGTCGCGATCGGCACCGACTACAACATCCTCGTCGCCGCGCGCATGCACGAGGAGTACCGTGCGGGCGCGACCTCGCGCGAGGCGGCGCGCGTCGCGATCACCCAGGACGCACCGACCGCGGCCGCGGCCGGGATCATCCTGGCCTGCACGTTCGCCTCGCTCATGCTCACGGGCATCGCCAACCTCGCGCAGCTCGGGTTCGGCGTCGCGGTCGGGATCGTCGCGGCCGCCTTCCTCATGGCACCGCTGCTCGTGCCCGCGCTCGCCGCACTCGAAGGACGGGCGTTCTGGTGGCCCACGCGGCGGGCCGTCGTCGGCCTCCCCCGGGCCGAGCCCGAGGCGGGGCCCGCCGACGCTCCCGCGGACGTCGCGCCGTCGGGCTGACGGACGCCTCGCGACACCGTGCGCCCTCGTCCCGTCGGTGCCGGGACCTAGGCTGGGGCGGACGAGAGACGACATGCCCGGCCGCAGGCTCCCGCGTGCCTGCCGACCCGACAGATGGAGAGACCATGAGCACGGTCACGAGGACGGACGAGTCGTCCGCACTGCCCCTTGCCGACAGCCACGACATGATCCGCGTGCAGGGTGCGCGCGAGAACAACCTCAAGGACGTCAGCGTCGAGATCCCCAAGCGCCGGCTCACGGTCTTCACCGGGGTCTCCGGCTCGGGCAAGAGCTCCCTGGTGTTCGGCACGATCGCGGCCGAGTCGCAGCGCATGATCAACGAGACGTACAGCGCCTTCCTGCAGGGCTTCATGCCCTCGCTCTCGCGGCCCGAGGTCGACCACCTCGAAGGGCTGACGACGGCCATCATCGTCGACCAGGAGCGTATGGGGGCCAACCCGCGCTCGACGGTCGGGACCGTCACGGACGCGAACGCGATGCTGCGCATCCTGTTCAGCCGCCTCGGGCAGCCACAGATCGGCTCGCCCCAGGCGTACTCGTTCAACGTGCCGTCGGTGTCCGGCAGCGGCGCCATCACGATCGAGCGGGGCGGCAAGACGCAGGCCGAGAAGGCGACGTTCCACCAGCTCGGTGGCATGTGCCCGCGCTGCGAGGGCATGGGCAGCGTCAACGACTTCGACCTGACCGCGCTCTACGACGGCAGCAAGTCCCTCGACGAGGGCGCGCTCACGATCCCCGGCTACTCGATGGACGGCTGGTACGGTCGCATCTACCGGGGCTCGGGCTTCTTCGACGCGACCAAGCCGATCAGCACGTTCACCACGCGCGAGCTGCACGACCTGCTGTACAAGGAGCCGACCAAGATCAAGGTCGACGGCATCAACGTCACGTTCGAGGGCCTGATCCCCAAGATCCAGAAGTCCTTCCTGTCCAAGGACGTCGACGCGATGCAGCCGCACATCCGGGCGTTCGTCGAGAAGGCCGTGACGTTCCAGACGTGCCCCGAGTGCCACGGGACGCGCCTGAGCCCCGAGGCCCGGTCGTCGAAGATCGCGGGCAAGAGCATCGCCGACGCGTGCCAGATGCAGATCACGGACCTCGCGGAGTGGGTCCGCGGCCTCGACGAGCCGTCGATGGCCCCGTTGCTCAAGGGCCTGCAGCACCTGCTCGACTCGTTCGCCGAGATCGGGCTGGGGTACCTCTCGCTCGACCGGCCGTCGGGGACCCTGTCGGGCGGCGAGGCCCAGCGCACCAAGATGATCCGCCACCTGGGCTCCTCGCTCACCGACGTCACGTACGTCTTCGACGAACCGACGATCGGCCTGCACCCGCACGACATCGAGCGCATGAACTCCCTGCTGCTCCAGCTGCGGGACAAGGGCAACACGGTCCTGGTCGTCGAGCACAAGCCCGAGGCCATCGCGATCGCCGACCACGTCGTCGACCTCGGCCCCGGCGCGGGCACGGCGGGCGGCGAGATCGTCTTCGAGGGCACGCTCACCGGTCTCCGGGCCTCCGACACCACCACGGGCCGCCACCTCGACGACCGCGCCTCGCTCAAGGAGAGCGTGCGCTCCCCGCGCGGGCAGCTCGAGATCCGCGACGCGACCGAGCACAACCTCCGCGGCGTCGACGTCGACGTGCCGCTCGGCGTGCTGTGCGTCGTGACGGGCGTCGCCGGGTCGGGCAAGAGCTCGCTCGTCCACGGGTCGGTCGCGGGCCGCGAGGGCGTCGTCGTGATCGACCAGAGCGCGATCCGCGGCTCGCGGCGCAGCAACCCCGCGACCTACACGGGCCTGCTCGACCCGATCCGCAAGGCGTTCGCCAAGGCCAACGGGGTCAAGCCCGCGCTGTTCAGCGCCAACTCCGAGGGCGCGTGCCCGGTCTGCAACGGCGCGGGCGTCATCTACACCGATCTCGGTGTCATGGCCACGGTCGAGACCACGTGCGAGGAGTGCGGCGGCAAGCGGTTCCAGGCCGCCGTGCTCGAGTACACGCTCGGCGGGCGCAACATCGCCGAGGTGCTCGCGATGTCCGTGACGGACGCGGAGAAGTTCTTCGCCGAGGGCGACGGGCGCATCCCCGCGGCCCACTCGATCCTGAGCAGGCTCGTCGACGTCGGTCTCGGGTACCTGAGCCTGGGCCAGCCCCTCACGACGCTGTCCGGCGGCGAGCGCCAGCGCATCAAGCTCGCGACGCAGATGGGCGCCAAGGGCGACGTCTACGTCCTCGACGAGCCGACCACGGGCCTGCACCTGGCCGACGTCGAACAGCTCCTGGGGCTCCTCGACCGGCTCGTCGAGGCGGGCCGGTCGGTCATCGTGATCGAGCACCACCAAGCCGTCATGGCGCACGCGGACTGGATCATCGACCTCGGTCCCGGCGCCGGGCACGACGGCGGGCGGATCGTCTTCGAGGGCACCCCCGCGGACCTCGTCGCGGACCGCTCGACCCTCACGGGCGAGCACCTCGCGACGTACGTGGGCGGCTGACCGCCCGTGCGAGGGGTGAGCACTCCGGGCGGGCGCGCTCACGGCGAGCACGAGAGTGGCGGGCAGGTCCTCGGACCTCCCGCCACTGTCAATCTATAACGCACCAGGGGGCTTGCGGCAAGGCCCCGGTGGAGGCGGAAGATGGTCGGCCCGAGGCCAGAACGACGGAACGAGCCACAGCCATGACCCCCTCGAGCACGAGCGTGTTCTCCCTCCCACCCCGCCTCTCCGCCAAGGCCGACCCTGCCCTGGTCGACCGCGACGAGGAGCACTTCGCAGCCATCGCCGCCACCCTCGACGAGACGACCAGGGACGTCTCGGCGCGCCTCGACGCGGCCCGCAGGTCCCCCGGCGGCAGCGGGACGCTCGCCCTGGAGCGCGACCAGGAGATCCACCGCCTCTCCTCCCGGCTACGGACGCTGCGCCGCTACGGCGTGGACCTGTGCCTGGGCCGCATGGTCGCCGCGGACGGCTCCGCGCCCGTGTACGTCGGGCGTCTGGGCCTCACGGACCGCGCCGGTCGCCGCCTGCTGGTCGACTGGCGCTCCCCGACCGCCGCACCCTTCTTCAGCGCGACGAGCGCCCACCCCCTGGGTCTCGCGAGCCGCCGCCGGTACCGCTGGACGCACGGGCGCATCAGCGACTACTGGGACGAGGTCTTCACGGCCGACGGCACGGCCGCGGGCCTCGCGTCCCACGTGACCCTCGACGACCAGTCGGCCTTCATCGCGAGCCTGGGAGCCGAGCGGACCCCCCGGATGCGCGACGTGCTGGGCACCATCCAGGCCGACCAGGACGCCATCATCCGTGCGGGGTCGGACGGTGCCCTCGTGGTCGACGGCGGGCCGGGAACGGGCAAGACCGTGGTGGCCCTGCACCGCGCGGCGTACCTGCTGTACGCGGACCCGCACGTCGGCCGGCACCGGGGCGGGGTGCTCGTCGTCGGGCCGCACCAGCCGTACCTGGACTACGTCGAGGACGTCCTGCCGAGCCTGGGCGAGGAGGGCGTGCAGACCTGCACGCTGCGGGACCTCGTCCCCGAGGGCGCGAAGGCCGCGGCCGAGGCTGAGCCCGAGGTGGCCCGCCTCAAGGCCTCGGCCCGGATGGTCGGGGCGATCGAGCCCGCGGTGCGCCTGTACGAGCGTCCTCCCCGGACGGGCACGACCGTCGAGACACCGTGGCTCGACCTCTGGCTCAGCCCCGACGACTGGGCCGAGGCGTTCGACGCCCCCGACCCCGGCACGCCGCACAACGAGGCACGCGACGAGGTCTGGGAGGCACTGATCGAGATCCTGGTGGACCGGCTCGGGGATGCGCAGGACGACGGCGACCTGCCGCTCGACCTCGTCCGCCGCTCCCTGACGACGAACGGGGACCTGGCGCAGACACTCAACAAGGCCTGGCCGCTCCTCGAGCCCACCGACCTCGTCGGGGACCTGTGGGACGTGCCCGCCTACCTCAGGATGTGCGCGCCCTGGCTCACGCCGGACGAGGTCCGGTCGTTGCAGCGCGACGAGCCGCAGGCCTGGACGGTCTCGGACCTGCCCCTCCTGGACGCGGCACGGCAGCGGCTCGGCGACCCCGAGGCGTCGCGCCGACGTCGGCAGCACGCGGCGCAGGTCGCGGCGGAGCGCGCGGAGATGAGCAACGTCGTCGACCACCTCGTCGAGTCCGACGACTCCGAGCTGCAGGTCATGTCGATGCTGCGCGGCCAGGACCTGCGCGACGCCCTGGTCGAGGACGCGTCCCTGCCGAACGTGTCACCCGACCGGCTCGCGGGGCCGTTCGCGCACGTCGTGGTGGACGAGGCGCAGGAGCTCACGGACGCCGAGTGGCAGATGCTGCTCCTGCGGTGCCCGTCGCGCAGCTTCACGGTCGTCGGCGACCGTGCGCAGGCGCGGCACGGGTTCACCGAGTCCTGGCGCGAGCGGCTCGAACGCGTGGGCCTGTCGCACGTCGACGTGGCGTCGCTGACCATCAACTACCGGACGCCGCAGGAGGTCATGGCCGAGGCCGAGCCGGTCATCCGGGCCGCGCTGCCGGACGCCAACGTGCCGACGTCGGTCCGCAGCGGCCACGCCCCGGTCCTGCACGGCGCTCCCGAGGACCTGGGGACCGTCCTCGAGACCTGGCTCGCGGAGCACCAGGGCGTCGCGTGCGTGGTCGGGGACCCCGCGTTCCGGGCGACCGAGCGCGTGCGGTCCCTGACCCCGGTGCTCGCGAAGGGGCTCGAGTTCGACCTCGTGGTCCTGGTCGACCCCGCGTCGTTCGGCGAGGGCGACGACAGCATCGCGGGCGCGGTCGACCGCTATGTCGCGATGACCCGCGCGACCCAACAGCTCGTGATACTCACCCCTGGGGAGACGCCGTCGTCGGCCTGAGCCCGCGCGCACCTGCGACGCGGACAGCACCGAGCCCCTCCCCCCGTGCGGGGAGAGGGGCTCGGGAGTGGTCGGTCAGGCTTCCTTCTTGGCTGCGGACTCCGCCTTGCGGGCCGCGCCGGTCTCGGTCGTCGCCCCCGAGGTCGAGAGCTCGCCACCGGAGGACTCGAGGTGCGCACGGACGAACCAGTGGAAGAGCTCGAGCTCGTGCAGGTGACCGACCAGGAGGTCGTTGGTCACGGTGTCGAGCTCCTCGGTGTCGGCGGCCGCCTTGCGGTGGTCGGCGATGACCCCCTGGTAGACCTCGTCGAGCGCACCCAGGTGGGCGATGGTCGACGCGCGGCCCAGGCTGTAGTCCTCCCAGCTACGCTCGGCGACGATCGCGCCCGGCGTGCCGCGCGGGGGGACGCCGAGGGTGGCGATGCGCTCCGCCGTGGCGTCGACCATGGCGCGGACGGCATCGACCTGCGGGTCGATCATCTCGTGGACGGCGATGAAGTGCGGTCCCACGACGTTCCAATGGATGTGCTTGAGGGTCAGTGCCAGGTCGTTGAGCGCGTGCAGACGCTTCTGCAGGATCGCGGCGATCTTCCCCCCGTCCTTCAGGGTCAGCGACGGGACGGTGTACTCGGGCAGCTCCTTGCGGACAGCCATGAATTCCTCCTCGGTGCTCGGTCCATCAGCGCCTTGCGCTCCTTCCATCGTGGCCCGGGTGCCGTGCACTCGCAGGTCGAGGCGTCGTGACCGCCGTCACCGCTCACCCCTCGACGCCCGTGGCCGTGTGGGACGTCCCGACGGGCTTGGACTCGGGCGACCCGCGCTCGCGCAGATAGATCGAGAAGGCGACCATGCACCCCACCGCGAGGAACTCGGACTGCCAGTTCTGCAAGGTCCGGCCCCAGAAGTCGGGCAGGGTCAGGTACTGGCCCCAGGTGACGGGGTCCTCGAGGTCACGCATCGCCGCCTCGTTGTACGTCACCGCCCCCGCGACGGACTGGGCGAGCCAGCTCAGCGCGAAGATCGACCCCATGACCAGGCTCAGCGAACGGGAGTAGAGCGCGAGCCGCCAACCGCGGACCCGCGCCCACGGCGGTGACTGCGGGGTCGAGAACTCGGCGACGCGCTGCTCCTCGTCGGACTCCCGCCCGGCCTGGTCGAGGGGCTTGGACTCCGGGGAGCCCTTCTGCACGAACCACACGGTCGCAAGGATGTAGAGCAGGAACTGGAGGAACTCCGACTGCCAGTTCTCGGTCACGTCCACCGCGAACGCCGACGTCGTCACGTACTGCCCGAGCGTGATCGGGTCGAGGCCGGCCGAGACCTGCTCCTGGTTGTAGAGCGCGACCCCGAACACTGCCTGCCCGGCCAGGGCGAGCACGAAGATCGTGACGAACACGAGGGTGAGCCCGTTGCTCCGCAACGCGGCCGGCACGTGCGCGCTCATCGCTGGAGAAGCCCGATCGTGAGGAAGCACGCGAGGGCGAGGAGGATCCCGCCCAGGAGCCCGAAGAAGACGCCGCGCACGTCAGCCCCCGTCCAGGAGGCAGTCGTAGGGGCGGTCGGCACGCGCCACGCACCCGGTCGCCGTGACGCGCCACGAGTCCCCCGACGCGGCGAGGAACGTCACCTCGCCGCCCAGGAGGACCTGCGCCTGGCGACCGGCGACGGTGACGGACGAGTCGGCCGGCGACTCCTCGACGCGCCGGGCCACGGGGCCCAGCACGAGCCCCGTCTCCCCGTCGAGCAGCGCCTGGTCGCACGACGACACCGCATCCTGCTCGAACGACTCGCGCGTCGCGGGGGCGAGCAGGCCGCACGCCGTCGACGGGTCGTGGGCGGTCAACGCCGCGAAGAACTCCTGGGCGACCGCGACGGCGTCGTCGGCGGTCGGCCCCGGGCTGCACCCGGCGAGCACGACGCCCACCGTCACCCCCGCGAAGGCGGCGCGCCCTCGCCCCTCACGCCTCAGGACGGACATACCCGGACCGTAGCGGCCCGGGCGACCCTCCGCCCGACGAAGGGCCGCGGTCCGGTGTGGCCCGCTCCGACGACGACCGCCCGCAGCCTGCGCTCACCCATCCTGGGATCCTACGGCTCGGACCCGCGGTCGATCCCGAGCGTCGCGACGAGGTCCTCGTGCAGCTCGAACCAGACACGGTGGCACGAGTCGACCTCCGTCCCGTCGACCCAGCCACCTTCCCCCGCGCGGGCCCGGTACAGGGCCGCCGAGAAACGGTCGTCGTAGCCGCCGAACCGGGCGAGGACGCCGCAGAGCCGACGCGCGAGCGGGGCGAGGGCGTCGCCGGTCGCGGCGAGCTCGTCGAGGACCGCGGCGCCCCAGTCGGGGTCGGCGTGGTCGTTCGGGGCGAGTCGCGCTCCTGGCACGGGCCGCAGCTGCCAGTCGGTGCACGCCCGCTGGAGACGCGCGTTGAGCGGCAGGAACTCGCGGTAGGCGTCGCGGACGTCGTCGGCCCGGCCCGTGGCGGCGAGCTCGGCGGCGAGGCGGCGCTCGCCCTCGCCCCGCCCTGCCTCGGTCAGCGACCAGCCGCTCAGGTCCGCGAACGCGGACCGCTGCACCCACCCGTACGCCTCGAAGTCACCGAGCAGCTCGTCGGTCTCTGCCGGGTCGAGGGCGAAGCGGCGGGCGAGCGTCGCGGCGTCGGCGAACCCGCAGACGCGGACCGCGTGCAGGACGAGCAGGTCGACCGGCGAGTCCTGGGTCATGAGCGGCCCTCCTGCCGTGCCGAGAGACGGTGGAAGTGCTGCTGGCACGCCTGCGGGGAGTTGAAACCCATCGCGTCGGCGATCTGGGCCCACGTCAGGCCTGCGCTGCGGGCCGTGAACAGCAGGCCGCTCTCGAGGCCGTCGATCTCGGCGCGCGCGGCGGGCAGCAGCGCGAGGGCGTCGAGGAGGTGCCCGGGCGGCAGGTCGGCGGACCGCCAGAGGGCGAACCGTGCCAGGTCCACGGCCGACGGCGGCACGGACGACGGCTGCCACGGCCGGGGGGCGAGCGTGTCCGCGCCCCGAGCGAGCAGGTGGTTGCGGGCGTCCTGCTCGCGTCGGGCCTGGGCGTGGTCGGCCCGTGTGGTGCGGTCGGCCCGCGCGGTCGGCGCGTCCTGAACCTCGGGAGCGGTGTCGTCGTTGCGTGGCATGCGACGATCCTGCACAATCAACGAAATGTTGTCAACGATCTGTTGAAGGCGGTCGACGTGCTCGTTCCACTGCAAGAGGCCGCACGCGCGACGTGCGGCGGCAAGGCCACCGCGCTCGGCGCGCTCCTGCGGGCAGGACTACCGGTCCCCGACGGCTTCGTGGTCCCTTTCGACGCACACCAAGCAGCGCTCCCCGACGACGTGCTGCGCGACGCGCTCGCCCCCGCCCTGCACGCCCTCGGCTCACCACCCGTCGCGGTCCGGTCCTCGGCAGCGGGCGAGGACACGACCCAGGCATCGGCGGCTGGGCAGCACGAGAGCGTGCTCGCGGTCCAGGGTCCCGACGACGTCGCGCGCGCCGTCCGCACCTGCTGGGCCTCGCTCCACTCGCCCCGGGCGGTCGACTACCGGGCAGGGCTCGAGGGCGGGACGCACGGCGAGGCAGGCGGCGCGACGGGCGACCGTGCGGGCTCGGCCTCCGACGAGCCGGCCATGGCCGTCCTGGTGCAACGCCTCGTCGACGCCGAGGTCTCCGGGGTCATGTTCGCGACCGACAGTCCGGGCGGCACGACCGTGATCGAGGCGTCCTGGGGGCTCGGACCCTCGGTCGTGGGCGGCGCCGTCACACCGGACACCTACCGCGTCGCGGCCCACGGGACCCTCGGTCGCAGGGCCGTTCGCGTGGCCTCGCGCGACGTCGCCGACAAGCGGACACGTCTCGACCGGGACGGCACCCGCCTGGTCACGCGCGACGTGCCCCCCGACCACCGGCGACGCCCCACGCTCGACGACGCGACCACCCTCCGCCTCGCCCGGCTGGGGTGGCGTGCAGCGGACCTCCTCGGCGGGCCGCAGGACGTCGAGTGGGCGCTCGCGGACGGCACGCTCTGGATCGTGCAGGCCCGCCCCGTCACGGCGTCGCTCCCGGCCCCGTCGACCGACGTCGCGGGAAGCGCGCCACGGCTCGGCGACAGGAGCCTGCTGCGCGGGACCGCGGGCAGCATCGGCGTGGCGACGGGACCCGCCCGGGTCGTCCGCGGCCCGGCCGACTTCTCACGCGTGAGCCCCGGCGACGTCCTGGTCTGCCCCGTCACCGACCCCGCCTGGACTCCCCTGCTGCGCCTCGCCGCGGGCGTCGTCACGGAGACGGGAGGGGCGCTGTCCCATGCGGCGATCGTGGCCCGCGAGCGCCGCATCCCCGCCGTCCTGGGGGTCGCGGGGGCCACCGGTCTGATCGCCGAGGGCAGCCTGCTGACCGTCGACGGCGAGGCCGGGACGGTCGCCGTCGCGGACCCACGCACCCTGTCGTCACCGCCCCGGGGCGACGACGGCCCGTCGACCCCAGGAGGACCCCGATGAGCGCCCGGCACCTCTACCTCGCTCAGCACGGGGCGGCCGACGCCTTCGGTGAGCTGACCGACGTCGGGCGCCGACAGTCGGACCTGCTGGGCGAGCGTCTCGCGCGGGTGCCCGTGGCCGCTGTCTGGCACTCGCCGCTCCCCCGGGCGGCCGCGAGCGCCGCCGTCGTCGCGCAGCACCTGCCGGGCGCGAGGGTCGCGGAGGCGGCCGAGCTCGTCGACCACGTGCCGTACGTCCCCCCGCGCTCCGAGACGCCGGCGTCCTGGGCGGGGTTCTTCGACGGCTGGGACGAGGCCGACGCGGCGGTGGGCCGGCGGACGGCCGATGCGCTGGTCGCGCGCTTCGCGACACCACCGGACCCCGGCGCGGGCAGCGCCGACGTCCACGAGGTCCTGATCACGCACGACTACCCGGTCGCCTGGCTCGTGCGCCACGCGCTCGGCGCGCCGCCCGAGCGGTGGCTCGGCCTGAACAGCGCGAACACGGCGCTGACGGTGATCGAGCTCCGTCCCGGCGTGCCACCGACGCTCGTGATGTTCAACGACCTGAGCCACCTGCCGGACGAGCTGCGCTGGACGGGGTTCCCGGGCGGCGAGACGCGGCCCTAGCTCGCGACGTGGACGTACCGCCGCCCCAGGTCGTCGCGCTCCCGCGAGCGAGGCGTGGGCGCGCGACCCGTGCGACGCCGTCGGGCCTCATGACCCTGCGGTGACCAGCCCTGACTCGTAGGCCCGGATCACCAGGTGCGCGCGGTCGCGCGCGTGGACCTTCGCCATGATGCGGTTGACGTGCGTCTTGGCGGTGTGGGTCGAGATCACGAGCTCGGTCGCAATCTCCTGGTTCGTCAGCCCGCGGGCGACGAGGAGGAACACCTCGCGCTCGCGCTCGGTGAGGCGGGCGAGCCCCCCGCCCTCCCACGCGTCCGCTCGCGGCGTCCGCCGGTGCACGAAGCGCTGGACGAGCGCCTGCGTCGCGGCCGACGACAGCAACGCGTCCCCCAGGTGGATCGTGTGCACGGCACGCACGATGTCCTCGGGCTCGGCGCCCTTCCCGATGAATCCGCTCGCGCCCGCGCGCAGGGCCGCGACGACGTACTCGTCCTCCTCGAAGGTCGTCAGGACGAGCACCCGCGTCGCGCTGCCCGCCGGGCTCGCGCAGATCTGCTCGGTGGCCGCGATCCCGTCGAGCTCGGGCATCCGGATGTCCATCAGGACGACGTCGGGGGCCGACGCCGCGGCGGCCCGGACGGCCTCCCGGCCGTTCGACGCCTCGCCGACGACGAGGATCCCGCCGCTGTCGGTGAGGATGTCGCGCACGGCCTGGCGCACCAGCGGTTGGTCGTCGACGACGAGCACGGTGATCATCGCTGCGACCCGCTCGCTGCGATGCCCGCGGTCCGCTCGGCGGGCATCTCGATGTCGAGCCGGAACTCGCCGTCGGCGCTCGACGTCTCGACCCGTCCCCGCACCGACGCGACCCGCTCGCGCAGGCCGCGCAGCCCGTGCCCGCCGGTGAGGACCTCGGCGACTCCCACGCGCAGCGGGCTCGTGACGGTCAGGGCGAGCACGCCGTCGCGGTGACGGACCTCCACGACGGCCCGGTCGCCCGCGCCGTGCTTGTGGGCGTTCGTGAGCCCCTCCTGCAGGGCGAGGTAGGCGACGTGGTCGCTCGCCGGGGAGAGTGCACCGCTCCCTGGTCCTCTCCGGAGGTCGACGTGCAGGCCGACGTCGGCGAACCGTGCGACCAGGGCGTCGAGCTGGTCGAGCCCGGCCTGCGGATGGAGGCTCTGCCGCTCGCCGTCTCCCTCCGCGCGGAGGAGGGCCATGAGTCCGCCGATGTCCGCGAGGACCGTGCGTGACGCGCTGCGGATCGTCGTGAGCGCCTCGCGCGCACGCTCGGGCCGGGTCTCGAGCGACGACGACGCCACGCCCGCGCTCAGGCTGATCACGGAGATCTGGTGCGCGACGACGTCGTGCAGGTCGCGGGCGATGCGCACCCGCTCCTCGACCACGCGGCGTCGGGCCTCGTCGTCACGCCCCTGCTCCGCACGTTCCGCCCGCTCCGTGACGGCCGCGAGCGCCTCGCGCCGCGACCTGGTCGCATCACCCATGGCTCCGGCGAGGACGACGAGCGTGACGAACTGCGTCGCCCCCGGGTCGAAGTACTCGCCGTCGAACGGGACGGCGCTCACGAGGAACACGACGAGCGCGGCCATGCCCACGCACGCGAGCCCGACCGTGCGGCGCGTCCTGTTCGCGACCGAGAAGGCCGTGATCATGACGGCGACCAGCGCCCCCGGGGCCATCGTGCCCGCGAGCGCGACCGCGACCGTGCACAGGACGCTCACCCCGAGCGAGACGATCGGCCGTCGTCGGCGCAGCGGCACCACTGCGACGGGCACGAGCGCGATCAGCACGAGCAGACCCCGCGTGCGGAAGTCCTCGTCGGGGAACGGCAGGACACCGAAGAGCACGACGACGGCGATCGCGACGACGTCGCCGACGGGGACCGCTGCTGCGGAAGAGCGAGGAGACGTCACTTCCCCAGTATCCCGGCCCGTCCGGGCCCGCGGATCGCCCGCGAGGGTGACGTGCGCGTACCGCGATCGCGGTACACAGGTGTCCGCGCAGGGCTGACGCGCACGGACGGCCTGGCCTCGATGCTGGACCGACGGCGGGGCGCACCGGGTGCTCCGTGGAGAGGAACGTGTGAAGAAGCCTGTGAAGAGAGCGCTCGTGACCGTGGCCGCGATCGGCGCCGTGGTGGCCGTGACCCTGGCCACGACGAGCGTCGTGAACGCCGTCGCGACCGGCCGCGAGAGCGACCGGATCGAGTCCTACGGCCAGAAGGTGACGGTCGACGGACGGGAGATGAACGTCCTCGTCACCGGGGACGGCCCGGTGGACGTCGTCCTCCTGCCAGGGTTCGGGACCCCCTCGCCCGTCCTCGACTTCGAGCCGCTCGTCTCGGACCTCGCCCAGGACCACCGGGTCGTCGTCGTCGAACCCTTCGGCTACGGCCTGAGCGACGGCACCGACGTGGAGCGGACCACGGAGAACGTCGTGACCGAGGTGCACGCGGCGCTCCAGGAGCTCGGCCTCGACCGCTACGTCCTCATGGGGCACTCGATCGCAGGGATCTACGGCATCGAGTACGCCGCGCGCTACCCCGACGAGGTGACGGCGTTCGTCGGGATCGACACGAGCGTCCCCGGGCAGCCGAACATGGACACCGAGTTCCCCACGGGCCTCCTGGCCGCGGCCAAGAACCTCGGCCTGCTCCGTGTCGTCACAGCATTCGGTGACGGCGCGCTCGACGGCTCCGTGTACTCCGACCACGCACGCGAGCAGATGACGATGTTCACGCACCGGAACTCGATGCGCCCCACGTACCTCGACGAGATGGAGCACATCGGCTCGAACTTCGAGCGCGCTCTCGGGACGACGTTCCCGGCGGACCTGCCGCTGCTGCTGTTCGTCGAGGCCGACAACGCCAACAACCCGGACTGGCTGGCGCTGCACGAGGAGCAGGCCGCGACCGTCGACGACGGCACCGTGGTTCCCGTCCCCGGAGAGCACTACCTGCACCACACGCACGCACCGGACATCGCGGCCGGGTTCCGGGAGTGGGCGGCTGACCGCGGGCTGACGACGAGCTGAGCGTTGTGGCGCGACGGCGCAGGGCGCTCCCGGAACGGCGGGTACCGTGTGCGGGTGGACGGACGATCGCCCCGACGGGGAACGAGACGAGGACGCACGGTCGGTCGACGACCGCTAGCCCCCGTGGCGCAGACGCGCCGGGCAGGCCTGCTGACGACCGCGGTCTGTGTGGGTCTCGGCGCTCTCGTCGTCTGGCGGGGCGGGGACGAGATCGTGTCGGGCAACTTCGCGGTGCTCTTCCTCCTCGGTCTCTGCCTGGTCGGGACGACCGGATCGGTCGCCCTGACGCTGCCCTCGCCGCACCGCGACCGCCTGTACCGGGTCGCGGAGTTCCTCGGGCGAGCGTGCATCGTGGCGTTCTTCGCCTGCGTCGTCGTGTTCGGTCTCGTCGTTCCGGCGGTCCTGGTCTCGCCGGGCTCGGGCAAGGCGCCCGACACTGTCGGCGAGGCCCAGATGCTCGCCCTGTGGACCCTCGTGGTCTTCGTGGCCGTCACGGTCTCGACGATCATGGACAGGCGTCGAGCACGACGGCGAGGCGGCGACGACCCCGCGACCGACGAACGATCGTGAGCCGCTCCATGACGTGGAGGCGAGGAGGAGACACGTGACGTACCAGCCGGGTTGGTATCCCGACCCTCAGGATCAGCGGCGGGTGCGCTGGTTCGACGGGAACCGTTGGACCGAGCACTGGCAGCCAGCCACGGTCGCGCGCCCCGCACGGCCGCGGACGATGAGCGGTGGCACGATCGCGCTCGTCGTCATCGGCGCACTCGTGCTCCTGGTGGCGATGGTGCTCGTGGTCGTCGCCGTCGTCGCCGTGCTCGCAGGCTTCGCCGACATCGTCCAAGGGGTCGTGTGCGGCGAGGCCCCGCACTACTGCACCTAGATCCTCACGCCAGCGGCAGACGTTCGCCGGCGGATCCCGAAGCACACAGCCTGCCGGGTCCGATCTCGACGGAGCCTTGGCGATCTATATTGATACATGCCAATATAGAGATATGTCGATGCAAGCCGTGCAGATGTCCACGTCCACGAGCAATCCGAGTGCCGGGCGCCTGTCGACGCTCGACCGGTGGCTGCCCGTGTGGATCGGTCTCGCGATGGTCGCCGGCCTGCTGCTGGGCCGGTTCGTCCCGGCCCTGTCGGACGTGCTGGCCTCGATGGAGGTCGGGGGGATCTCGGTGCCGATCGCGATCGGCCTGCTCGTGATGATGTACCCGGTCCTGGCCAAGGTCCGCTACGACAAGGTCGCCTCGGTCACCGGAGACAAGAAGCTCCTGGTCTCGTCCCTGGTCCTGAACTGGCTCGTGGGCCCCGCGCTGATGTTCGCCCTGGCATGGATCTTCCTGCCGGACCTTCCCGAGTTCCGCACCGGCCTGATCATCGTGGGCCTGGCCCGGTGCATCGCGATGGTCGTCATCTGGAACGACCTGGCCTGCGGGGACCGAGAGGCCGCGGCGGTCCTGATCGCGATCAACTCCGTCTTCCAGGTCCTCGCGTTCTCGCTGCTGGGCTACTTCTACCTCACGATCCTGCCCGGTTGGCTGGGCCTGGACACCGCCGGGCTCGACATCTCCATGGGGCAGATCGCGCTCAACGTCCTGGTCTTCCTCGGAATCCCGCTCGTGGCCGGGTTCGCATCGCGTCTGATCGGTGAGCGCACCAAGGGCCGGGCCTGGTACGAGGACACGTTCCTGCCCGTGATCGGCCCCTGGGCCTTGTACGGGCTGCTGTTCACGATCGTGCTGCTCTTCGCCCTGCAGGGCGAGGCCGTGACCTCCCACCCGCTCGACGTCGCCCGCATCGCCTTGCCGCTGCTGGTGTACTTCGCCGTGATGTGGGGCGTGGGCATCGTCACCGGCAAGGTCCTGCACCTGGGGTACGCGAAGTCCACGACCCTGGCCTTCACCGCGGCCGGGAACAACTTCGAGCTCGCGATCGCGGTGGCGATCGCGACGTTCGGTGCCGCCTCCGGTCAGGCCCTGGCCGGTGTCGTCGGGCCACTGATCGAGGTCCCGGTCCTGGTGGGCCTGGTCTACGTCTCCTTGTGGATCGCCCGCCGCTGGTTCGCCGTCGACCCCTACGCCACCGCACCGGTGGCCGAACCCGAGAAGGTGACCCCATGACCACCGCTCCCCTGCCCCTGACGGTGCGCGACCCGGACTGCGGCCCCCAGTTCGAGTCCCACGCCATCGGCGCCGACATCGCCACGGTCGTCGCGACCGTGCTCAAGGCCCTGGCCGAGCCGCTGCGACTGCGCATGCTGTCCTTCATCGCCACCGCCCCGGCCGGGGAGGCGTGCGTGTGCGACCTGGCGGCCCTGACCGACGTGTCCCAGCCGACCGTCTCCCACCACCTCAGGGTGCTGCGCGACGTCGGGGTCCTGGCCTCCGAGCGGCGCGGCACGTGGGTCTGGTACCGCATCACCCCCGGCTACAAGGCGGCCGTGACCACCCTGCTGGACTCCTTCGCCCCCGCCGCGCTCGAGGCATCGGTGACCCAGGAAGTCCTTGGCGGGCTCAAGGACGTCGACCCGGCCCTGGACCACCTGGCCACCGAGCTCGCGACCACGTTCCCCGGCGTGCGTCTCGACGTCGTCCAACGCGTCGTGCGCGAGTCCTACACCGACCTGGCGCGTTCGGCGAGGGCCTCCGCTCACCTGGTCCCCCTCACCGAGCGCTTCGCCCACCAACGACTGGCCGACACCACCCGAGAGCCGACGGGCCAGCCTCAGGTGCTGTTCGTGTGCGTCGCGAACGCCGGCCGCTCCCAGCTCGCCGCGGCGCTCGTGCGCCACTACGCCGGTGACCGCGTCACCGTCCGCTCGGCCGGCTCCACCCCCGCCGCCGAGATCCACGCCGGGGTCCGCGCAGCCCTCGACGACCTGGGCTCCGCTCACGACGCGTTCCCCAAGCCGTTGACCGACGACGCGGTCCGCGCGGCCGACGTCGTGATCACCATGGGCTGCGGCGACGTGTGCCCGGTCCTGCCCGGCAAGCGCTACGAGGACTGGCTCGTCGGAGACCCCGCCCTGGCCTCCCCCACCGGGGTCGCCGCGATCCGCGACGAGCTCGACACCCGGGTCCGTGCCCTGCTCACCGACCTCCTGCCCGACCTCGGCCTGCCCGCCTGACCACACCGCCCTCCCGGAGAACCTCATGACCACCCGGAACACCCCCGCCGACAAGCCGTCCGCCCTGTTCGTCTGCGTCCACAACGCCGGCCGCTCCCAGATGGCCGCCGGGTTCCTGCGCACCCTGTCCGGCGGGGCCGTGGAGGTCCGCTCGGCCGGGTCCATGCCCGCCGACCAGATCAACCCCGTCGCCGTCGAAGCCATGCTCGAAGCCGGGATCGACATCCGCACCCAGATACCCAAGGTCCTGACCACCGAAGCCGTCCAGGCCTCCGACGTCGTGATCACCATGGGCTGTGGCGACGTGTGCCCCATCTTCCCCGGCAAGCGCTACGAGGACTGGAAGCTCGAAGACCCCGCCGGGCAGGGCATCGAGTCCGTGCGCCACATCCGCGACGAGATCCGCACCCGCATCCTGACCCTGCTCACCGAGCTCGGCGTCGAGCCCGTCGAGGCCCCCGCCACCGCCTGACCCCAGGCTCACCGAAGGGGCGGGGGGGCGGGGGGGCGGGCCCTCGGGAGGGCCGAACCACGTTGGTGGGGGCGTGGGGTCCGCCCCCCCCCCCCCGGCGTGGGCGGGGA